>CAYMPS010000056.1:0-7907 GCA_964392485.1 uncultured Gammaproteobacteria bacterium
TCATGCTGGAGACTCGCGGCTTGAGGATGGCCATCGTTGACACCACAGCGGCGGCCAATGTCGGCAAACTGAACCTTGTCCTCGAGGAAAACAGGAGCGGCAACTTCAAGCAGGAGTTCGCTCGTCTCTACTGTGCGTGGGCGAAATTTCAGCAACTCTTTCTCGCCTCCAGCATGCTGTCGACGGATCTCTGGTATCGTAACTGCGGCGTCAGCTCCCTGCTCTCGCCTCAGGTGCGCGAATCGGCCGCCTGATTGACAAGTGCTTTGTAAGTCCTCTTGTAGCCCCGGGTTTCTGGGGCTACGCTTATATATGCAAACCATATGACGACAAGCAAAAACGCCCAAACCGTCCTTGATATATTAAAAAATGAAGTTGACGGCGATGTCCGCGCAGCGCTTCAAAAGATGACGGATGATTATTCGATGACGTGGATGTATCAGGGGAAAACGGAATTATTTCCATATACCAAGAGTAGTGCGGAAGAGGAATTGAAGGAGGTCTATCCCATCAAGGGACGGAAGTACGACATTCGAAATATTGCGGAAGGCGACGGTGTTGTTATGGTCGAACTCATTGAACGTTATCCTGATTCTAAAACCGGAGAAACGTATCGGACGCCGCTCGTACTCGTTCTTGAGATGAAGGATGGGAAGATCAGGAAAGGCAGACACTATTGCGATCCGCACGTATCGCATTTGCATCTTTCGGACGAACGGATTGAAGAAGGGTTTAGAGGAACGGAATCGAAGATGATAATAAGCGGGGACTGACTTTGCCCTTGCCCGAAAAAGAAGAACCCGCCCAATAGCAGATTCTTCTGCCGGGGGCGGGCGCGCGCATTTTAGATGAGGAGCTTGAGAACGGCTCCGTAGGCCGGCGTTCGTTTGAGGTTTGAACGCGAAAGGTCCGTGAACACAACGTAGGACAGGCTGACGACCTCAACGTCAAGTCCGGAGCTCCAGTTGTGGAAGCTGTAGCAGCGGTTGTGATCAATCTCGGTGACAATGGCCGGGCCGAACGACGGGCCGACGTAGAAGGGCCACGTCTTCCCGTCTCCTTTTGGGATAACGATTGATTTGAAGCCGAAGCTCCAAAAGACCGTAGAGGTGTGGCATCCGTGCACCGGAGGCGCGAGCGACACGTACGTCATGAGCTCGCCGTTAAAGGTGGGCGTAATCGATCCGTCCCATTTGGCTCCGCCGATGCCCAGTCCCAGTCCGTAGGAGTAGAGGAAGGCATGACCACGGCCCAGGCCGAATCCCTCGATATACGAGAGCAGGAGGTTGCCTCCCTGCACGTTGTTCGTGACGACGATTTCTCCGTTAAAAGTCGTGTACCCGTCGCTTATTTTCGGCAGTGCCCGGATGTCTTCCGCCCGGGCGTCTTCGGTCTGTGTTGAAAGCAGGAGCGCGATGGCTACCGCGAGGGGCATCGTTCGCTGTTGTCTCTTTGTCATCGAATCCTCCCAAACGGGTGAAACGTGAATGAACCGTAATTCAGTTCATCAGATATAGGGCAGAAGGTCAAACTGCGTACGGGCAATGGATATCGGCTAAAAAAGAAGAACCCACCCGTGGCAGATTCTTCTGCTTGGGTGGGTTGAGGTTGGAGTGTGCTGGCCGCGGCTATCTTGTTGCCACGGCTACGGTGTTTTGGGCTGCGCAGAACGTTGCGAAGATCTTGTCGATCACCGAGAAGAAAAACGCATTGTTCGCCATGGATCTGTCGAACGATTCCGGCAGTGAGTCGGAAAGGCCGTCATCCGCAGACAAGCAAAGTGGCACCAGATCAGGGTCAATTTCTTTGAGCAGATCAACCGCCTCGGATGAGTCGTGACGGTACATGTGCCACTCTTTTTCGCCTTCGTAGTCTGGTCGCGAGCGAGTAATGCGAACCGGATGCGACGAGACCGACTCAGCTTCGTAGAAGAATTTACCGATTTCGATCTCGAACCAGTCACTCGTGTCCTCGCTACAACGGCGGACGATGAGACGCAGATCTCCGCGGTCGAGATAGTCGATCCAGTTATCAGCGAAACGTCCGCGGCCGACGTTGCCGAATTCATCCATCATTCTATTTCTCTCGACCGGCTGTAGCTCGATACCGTGCGAAAACAGCAGTGCTTCGACGTCAGAATAGGCTTTCTCGTAGGAGTCCATTCTTCCTCCTTAGGAGTTATATCCGCCGAAATTGACGGACATGCCCGCAGTTCCAATTCGATCGGAAACACGGAAATATCCGCCAAACGCGATTTTGAATGAACGATAGAGCATAGCATATACTGATTACTTTGTCAAGTCTTGTTGTCTATTCCCGGCTAAACCGGCTAAAAAGAAGAACCCACCCGTGGCAGATTCTTCTGCTGGGGTGGGTTACGGGTGAGAGCGGCGGGCGACGGCTAGGCCGTTGCTGCTGCTTGGGTCATGAGGGCTGCTGTGAACGTCCGGAAGATGTCGTAGATGGCCTCGAAGAAGAGCGCCTTGTTGGACGCGGAACGGTCGATGTAATCGGGTAAATTACGCAACTTGTACCACTTCTCCCTCCAACAGAGATCTGCGAGTTTCGGGTTGATTTCCTTCAGCAGTGCCTTCGCCTCCGGAGTGTCGTCACGATCCATCTCCCACGTTGTGGAGGTGAGGCTGTCTTCGGCTGACCTCTCCATGAAGATGACGCGAACGTGATGCTCCGAATGCTTCGAAAGCGAATCGGCTTCATCGTGGAGCTTTCCGATTTCGACCTCGAACCATCGGCCATCCTGGTCGCTCAACTGTCGGACGATCAGGCGCAGATCTCCGGCATCAAGGTAGTTGATCCAATTATCAGCGAGGCACCTACTGACGACGTTGCCATATTCACCCATCATTTGGTCGCGGTCCATGGACCGCAGCTCAATGCCGAACGTGGTGAGAAGAGCGCCAACGTTGGAAAACTCGGTGTTGTAGGAATGCATGCTTTTCCTCCTGGGAATTCTATCCGTCGAAATTGACGGACAAGTCTGCGTTTCCAACGGTTGTTGGAAATACGGAAATGCCCGCCAAATGACGATTTTGAATGAACGAGAGAGCATAGCATGGATTGATAATCTTGTCAAGTCTTTTTGTCATTATCGCTTGATTTTCTTGTAAAAAGCCATTTTTAGTGGTCAAATACGTTCCATGCGCATCGCCATTGACGCCCGCATGATGGGGCCGGAAAACACGAGGGGGATCGGACGCTACATCCAGGAAATCGTCCGCGCGATGTTGTTGTTGGAGAGCGGCTATACCTTTGTGCTCCTGGAAAAAGATCCAAGCGCATCTCCGTTCAAAGATCATTCGTCCGTCGAACACGTCAAAGCCGACGTGCCGTGGTACGGGCTTGCGGAACAAATCAGAATGCCGGGCATCATCCGTCAAACGAAGGCGGACATCCTCTTTGTCCCGCACTGGAACGTCACGTGGTTCTCGCCGATTCCGCGCGTCGTCTTCATCCACGACCTCATCCTGCTCGAAGAGCCGCTGTCCGCGAACGCAACCACGCGCGGGCCTTTCGTCGCTCGGCTCAAACGGATCGGGTTCCGTCTCATTTTGAAGAGAGCGCTCTACGAATCAAGACAAATCCTCGTGCCGCTGGAATACACGCGCGGGTGGATCAAGAAGCACTTCCCGAATCTCAAAACGCCCATCGACGTAACGGGCGAGGGCATGCCGGAGATTGATCGGGACGCGTGGCGCGATCCCGATCTCGAACACCCGTACTTCATGACCGTGGGGTCCGCGTACCCGCACAAGAACCTCGAAATGCTGTTTGAAGCATGGAAGAAGGTCGCGGAGTCGCACCTGAACGTCCGTCTGCTCGTAGTGGGGAAGAAGGACGCCTTCATGCGGCGATTGATGGATCAATTCAGGTGTGCAGGAGTGCAGGAGTCCATGAGTGCAGTATCCGAACAATCGAACAACCGAACAACCGAACAACCGAATATCGAGTTTCTCGGCGAAGTCTCGGACGACCGTCTCAAACAGCTCTATTCAAAGGCACTGGCCCTCATCTTCCCGTCCCGATGGGAGGGATTCGGTTTGCCGCCGCTTGAGGCGCTTTCCGTTGGATGTCCGGTTCTTTCGAGCGATAGCTCCTGCATGCCGGAAGTCCTCGGGCCCGTCCGTCCCATGGAAGGAAATGAGGGAGTGATCTACTTCAATCCGGACCGCTCAGATGCTATAGTACGAGCCATCGAAACCGTTCTCAACGATCCGAGTGGTGTTCGCGGGCGGGCCAGACAAATCGTGCCGATTCTTAAGGAAAAACACGATTGGCGCAAGGCGGCCGCGCGAACGCTCCAAGTCTTTGAGCGAGTGTTTCGAGCGTCGTAATTCATGCCCAGCAACCAAGGAGGAAGTACACGAGGATCCGATGAAGGATTTTCGCGTCCGCGTGGAAATTCAAGGTCCTTAGAAGAACAGCTCGCATCGGTCACCGAAGGCGAGGGTGTTCGGTATGCCGGGGAGGGCATTTTCCTCATGGCCGGACCCACGCGCGTGAATATCCCCAAGCCGCGCAGGCATCGACGCCGATCTCGAAGGTCGGCGCTCGGGGAGGTGCGCGGCGCGGCATTCCAATCATCGGCCGGGGAGCGGGATGCCATTGCGAATCTGGATCGCGTTGTCGTGGCATTCACCGAAGTGCCGCCGCAGACATTCAAAGAGACGCCGGTTTCCGTTCGCTTCGCGGATCACGATCGAAGTCCGTTCGTGGTTTCCCTTCGAGAGATAACGTTTTCCATACCGAGTGAGAGCGAGGAACACTATTTGCTTCAGTCCGATATCCTCAGTCATGAACCGGATGCGTTGGACGACATTCCGAGCTTGGATCTCCTGGAGATGCTCTCGTCGGATTTGCACGTTGAGGAGCCGGACCCGTACCGTTTTTCCAACCAGTTCACCCCGACGAAATTTCGACTCGCGTACGCATCCAATTACGGACCGGTGGCGCGCATTACCGATCGCGTGAGCGGTTTCTTCTCCGACCTCTTCGGCTTTTTCCAGTGGCGCAAACAAAAGAGGGAGGACGTTTACGAGAGTGAGCCGATTCCGGCTGCGAAGACGACGTGGCCGTACGGCAGGGCGTTTATCGTCATCGCCCTCCTCATGCTCATCGCCATGCTCCCCGCGAACATCGTTCGATTGTCACGGGCGCTTGAATCCAAAAAGGCGGCGGTGGCTTTTGCCGGGGAGGGAGCGCTTCAGGATTTGGGGAGCATCAATAATGCGGAGATCGGCGAATCCATCGAAGCCCTCAAGAACGCGAGCGAGCGTTTTCGCATCGCCGACGAGCTCCTCTCGCAGACGAACGCCCTTGCCGTGGGGCTTTCGGCGTTGATTCCGACTACGCGCTCGAACTATCGATCCGCCCGCGCGCTCCTGGAAGTCGGATCAAAATCCGCGGATGCCGCCCGATTGCTCGCCAAGGGATTGGACGCGGCGCTGAACGAATCGCATCGAAGCGTGCTGGATCGTTTGGGCGTTTTGGCTGCGTACGCCGAAGGAGCGCTGCCGCTGCTCGATGATGCCGGGTCCGCGCTTGCCAACGTGGACGAGAGCGTCATCCCGGAAGGGGAGCGCGTAAAGATGGCGACGCTCGCCGGACAGATCGAAGACGGGCGCGTGGCCGTTCGGGAATTCGTGGGGCTCTCGGAGCTCCTCGCGAATCTGCTGGGCCGCGAAGGCCAGCGTCGATACCTCATCGTATTCCAGAATCCGAACGAGCTTCGTCCGACGGGCGGCTTCATGGGATCCTATGCCGAGCTCGACATCCATCGCGGAGAGATTAAACGCTTCGAAATTCCGGGCGGCGGTACGTACGATCTCCAGGGACAGCTCATGGCGCAGATCATTCCACCGGAGCCGCTCACGCTCATCGCGGACCGCTGGGAGTTTCAGGACAGTAATTGGTCGCCGGACTTTCCCACGGCCGCAAAGAAGATCCGCTACTTCTGGAGCAAATCCGGCGGGTATACGATCGACGGCGTTATCGCGGTGAACGCCACGCTCATGGAGCGGCTCTTGGCGCTCACGGGTCCCATCGATGTTCCGGAGCTCGGGAAAGTCATTGATGCGCAGAATTTCATGCTCGAAACGCAAAAGAGCGTCGAACTGGAATACGATCTCGAAGAGAACAAGCCGAAGAAGATTTTGGGGCTCATGGGACCGCGTCTCATCGAGAAGCTCAAGAACCTTCCGCAGAGAGACATGCTCAAGGTCATGACGCTGTTCTCGGAGGCGATTGAGCGCAAGGATGTCCAGATCGCACTCATGGATGAAGACGAAGACTTTCTCGCGCAGGAGTTCGGCTGGAGCGGCAGGCTGAAGCCGGCCATCGGAGATGCGCTCGCCGTGGTTGCCGCGAACATCGCGGGCGCCAAAACGGATCCCGCCATCAATGAGCAGGTCGTGCATGAAGTGGAGATCGAAGAGAGCGGGAAGATCGTCAATCACGTAACGATCACGCGCGAGCACACGGCATCCAAAGGAGAATTGTTCCAGGGCGTGCGGAACGTGACGTACTTCCGCGTGTACGTGCCGCGCGGGAGCACGCTCATTTCATCCGGCGGATTCAGGGAGCCTGAACCGATCTTCTTCGATACGCCGAGAGAAGACGCCGTGCCGGATCCCGATGCGGAGGAGATGCGCGAGAGCTTGCAGGAGTATCCATCCGGCGTCTCGCAGTGGGACGAGGGAGATCGCACGGTTTTCGGCGGATGGAGCATGATTGACCCGGGCGAGTCCCAAGAACTCACCCTCGCGTACCGTCTTCCCTTTACGGCGTTCGACATTCGCGACCGGATCGCCGCCGGGCTGTCGGATGAATCCGATACGCAGGTTCGCGCCGCGTACTCGCTCCTGTTGACGAGCCAGGCGGGTAAGGCGGATCGCGTCATTACCACGAACGTCCATGTACCGGAGGATTGGGAAACGCGCTGGTCGCATGCGGGCGAGGGTTTATCCGAAGAATGGGATCGTGATAAAGTTGTATCGGCGCTGTATGTGACGAAGAATTAAATGTCCATGGTTTACGAATGACGAACAGATGCGAATCTACGAATACGCTATGAAGTAACGGTCAGTGAATTCGTAGATTCGTACCCCATTCGTAATTCGTAGGGGTCATTCAGCAATCCATCCGTTAACATGAGCAAAAAGAAAAAGAAGCGAAAGGATCGAAAGAAGAAGTCCTCAAAGAAGGCGGCGGCCGGAGCCTCGCCCCTCGTTAAGGTGTACGGCGCCGAACCTGATGGTACGGATGAGGAGCTCAAAAAGATCATCGCCAAGGAATCGGAGGCGCTCGAGAAGAGTGCGAGCGCGCCGCCGGTCCCCCCCGCGGCTCCCCGCAAACCCGCACCCCCGCAAACCCGCACCCCCGCAGAGGACGACGTCGCGGCAAGCCTGTCCGCCATCTACGAGGGCCATCCGTCCAAAGAATGGCTGAATACGCTGGAGCGTGGACGGCGGAAGACGTGGGTGCTCGTGCTCGCGAGCATTACGGCGCTCCTCGTACTCGTGCTTGGCGCCGCCTGGCTCGGATTCTGGTGGTGGGGCGGCCACGGGTTCAACGGAGAGGGCATTCAGATCCAAATCGAAGGGCCGGAACAAATCTCGCTGGGCCAGGAAGTATCCTATTTTATCAATTGGCACAACGTATCCAAGGAGCCGCTCGCGTCCACGGAGTTTCGCATCAGCTTCCCGAATGACTTCATTATCTCCGAGATAAAGCCGGAACCGACGAGCGCGCCGCTCGTATTCCGTTTGGGCGCTCAGTCCGCGGAAGCGCGCGGGACCATCAAGGTGACGGGCGTGTTCACCGGGGCTCTCGGAACGAAGTCCGCCATTCAGGTCATCGGGACGTATCGCCCGGCAACGTTCAACAGCGAT
>CAYMPS010000057.1:0-5503 GCA_964392485.1 uncultured Gammaproteobacteria bacterium
CGACGCCACGAATCCTCCTCCGTCCGCGGGATCGAAAACAACGGTATACGAAAGTATGCGCGGTGACATATCAGCCATACCATACATGCGGTAGGATATGCGGTCAATCATACATGTAAAAATAATGATGCCGTACTTCTGCGGCACGGCATCATATCCAACGGACATTTTTCTTTAACGATTATCGCTTTGCACGCTTCTTCGACTTCATTGGCTTCTTCACTTTCTTCACCTTCTTTTTCCCTGACCCGCACTGATCGCAGTAACCGACCGCTTCCGCGTGATACTCACAGAAGCAGTTGCCGCAACGCAGACACTGTCGGAATACCGTTCCCTCATCGCAGTAGTGGCATCTCCGACAGTATTTGGTCCCCTTCTTCTTGGAAACCGTTTTCGTTGCGCGACGCACGGACGGCTTTTTCACCGTCTTTTTCTTTTTGGCGGGCATAAAAATAAAGAAAAAATAAAATGTATTAGGTATATATTATGATATCATGTATCAGCTCCTAACGAGTTAAAACCATTCGCTCTTACGACGTCTTCGCACGAAGATTATTCACTCTCGCATATGAAAAAATCCATTCAAACTGCCGCGCGCAAACACCCGCGTAAGCGACGACGAGGCTGGCATAACCGCTTCGAATTCACGGAGAAGCCGCGATCCATGCTCGTCACGAGCATCATGTACACCGGATACAAGATTACCTCATTCATCGTGTCGGGCATAAAGCCAAAAGATTACGCCTATCACGTTACGGGCGTTTACAATTTTAAAAATTGGCTATTTCTGGTATACGTCTCAAACAAAAACCTGCGCTACATCATACACAGCGGCTATGAACACCACGATAGCGGAACGGTCTGGAGGGGTATCGCTTCTATGCGGGAAAACAAAGTCAAAATCACGCACCGCGGTAAATACGGCATCCGCCTCACATGGAACGACGCGCACGGCCGCGCACATAAAGGCACGATTGACCTCTGGCACGGCTTTTACACCGGTAGGGCCAAAGCAAGAACAAAACGTCCCATCATGAACGTCGGCAAGAAAAGCGCGGCAAAGGTTCGGTTAAAAGAGCTTAAAACAATCGAACGCATGCTCAAGCTCGTAGCGGCACGATGCCAAGGCTGCCGCGAACCCAATCCTCTGCCTCCCGGCCAGAGGCTATGCACGCTCCCGGACGACGCGGAAGGATACCGAACGGCGTACGAGACCCATCAGAACACGCATCCGGGAGATGAGAACTGCGCTGTCTGTGATCAGCATCTCCGCGATCTCTATCAAACGTACACGGCAATCGCGAACTGCCGGTATCGCTAAAAAATGCATGAACCGAATCAAAAACCCCGCCGGTGCGAACGGCGGGGCTTTACTTCGCGCTACTCGACGGGTCCGTCGAACGTCTCCCCCAAGAGTTCGATCGCATCCATATTTACGCGTTGCATGCCTCCTTCCGATTCCACACCGCGGATTACTTCCGCATCTTCGTCGCTCGCTTCCAGACGGTTGATCACGCGGTCGCGATCTTCGGGATTCAACTCCTCGATCATCCACAACGGAATCTGCGGCTCCATCGGCATGAAGACCGGTTCTTCCGGCGGATTGAGGAAGCGGTCCTCGATCATGTCGATCATGCCGAGGCCCGTCTCGGACGTGAGCTCTTCAGCCGGCGTCGGATGGACGTATTCCGCTTGCAGATCCGTATCCTCTTTTTCCAGGAATGATGCGACGTCATCTTCCGTCGCCTCAAACGTTTGCCCGGCGGTCACAACCACGCGCTTCGTGAAATCATCGCGGTGGACGATCTGAACCGTTCGTCCGCCCACGACGAGCTTGTACATGCCTTCGCTGAAACGAAAATCGAATGCCGTTCCTCGAATCGTCGCGATGACGTTGCCCGCGCCGACCTCGAACGTATCCGTGAGCTCGAGGAGTTTCTCAATGCGCGACCACGATCGTCCGCCGAACGTTTCCACGCGCACCCACAGCGAATCCTTGGTCTGTCCCTTCTCGGTTTCACCGATGACCGGAAATGCGACGGTCACCTCCGTGCCCTCCAGGATATGCGTAACGCCGGGCTGGTTGTATGCGAGTACGGCCTCTCCCTTCTCAACCTCGATCGTATCGCCGTACGCGATCTGCAAGCCGTCCACGGCCTGGAACGACTCCCCGCCGCGCAGGACTCTGGCAACGACCTCGCCCTCGTCTTCAAGGAGATACAGGCTTCCGACGTACGCGGCATCGCCGCTGATTTCAATGTATTGAGAAGTTTCCTCCTGAACCTCCGGAGGAGTGAAGGATGATTCGGGTTCCACTACCTCCTGATTTCCACCGAAGCATCCGGCTCCGAGGAAGATGGAAACGGACAGGATAGCCAGCATGGGCATGAGTGATTTTGTACGGATCATATATTTGGTTAGCTTGTTTACTTGTTAGCTGGTTGTCTGGTTGATTATTAAAACACGTGGCAGAAACAAGTTAACCAGCTAACAAGCGAACCAGTCAACCCGATCACCTCCCCTGCGCCTCCTCCGCGCCTTCGAGCACTTCCCCGCGCTTCCAGAACTTGCGGACAAAGGCGGAATGAAATTCCTCAAGCTCCTTTGATTTCAGGAGCCAACACACGACCCAAAAGACGAGGAGGCCGAACACGGATGATGCGACCAGCTGGAGCGCGACCTGCCAAAATGTGACGAGCGGAAACAGGGTGCCCACGGCAATGCGGATCGGGAGTGCAACGCCCACCATGATGAAGCAGGCCGCGATCGTCTTTTTGAACGACCGCCAAACTTCCGAGGTCCCGAGCCTCCCCTGTTTGACCCTGAGGCGCCACCAGAGCAGGAGCAAACTGATCCATGCGGCAATGGAAAATGCGGCGACCAGGCCATTGAGACCGTAGCGGTCCACGAGCAGAATTGCGAGCACGATGTTCGTCCCTTCGGCGATCGCGCCGATCCAGAGCGGCGTCCATGTATTTTGGAGTGCATAGAAAGCGCGGGAGAACAACGGGACGAGCGACTGCGCCACCAGGGAAGATGCGAAGATGCCGAGCACGTTCGCCGTGCGGATCGTGTCGTCCCAGTCGAATTCGCCCTGTCCGAGGACGATGCGGACGATCTGCGCGCGTAAAAGGAGGATGAGCGCCGTTGCCGGAAGAATGAGAAAAACAATCTTTCGCGCCGTGCCTCCGAGTGCGGCGCGGAACTTCTCCTTATTCCGTACGCTCGCCGCGCGTGAAAGGGCCGGAAATGCCGCCACGGCGAACGAGATGCCGAAGATGCCGACCGGCACGGCCTGCAGGTTCATGGCCAGGTTGAGGACGGCCACGGATCCGATGGCGAGCGAGGACGCGAGCACGAGGATCACGACGAGGTTCACCTGCATGACGGCGAGCCCCATGGTTCTGGGCGCCATGAGCCGAAGGATGCGTCGAACGCCCGCGTGGTGGAACGATGGGAGCGGGATGCGCTCAAGACCCATTTTGAGCGCCACGGACGCCTGAACCGCCAGGTGGATGAACGCGCCGAGGACCACGCCCCAGCCGAGTCCGAGCGGACCGAAATTCGGAACGAAGAAAACGACGCCGATGATGATGCCTACGTTATAGAACACCGGAGCGAGTGAGAAAGCCACGAATCTGCGCGTGGCCTGCAGGATGCCGCCCATGACCGCGGAGAGCGCCAGGAAGAATGTGCTGAGCAGCATGATGCGCGACAGCTGAATGGTGAACGTTAACTTCTCCCCTTCAAATCCGGGAACGGTGAGGGGGATCAGCGTGGGCGCCAAGAAGAACAGGACGATGCACGCGATGAGCATGGCTCCGCCAACGATGGAAAGCACGCGCTCCGCCAGCCGCCATGCCTCATGCTTGTCTTTTGATTCCAGGTACTCCGTGAACACCGGGATGAACGCCGCGGAAAGCGCGCCGAGGATCACCAGGTTGTAGAGGAAGTCCGGGATCTTAAATGCGGCGTAGTACGCATCCAGCGTATCCGCGGCTCCGAACGTGGATGCGAGAATGCGATCGCGGAATACGCCCACGAGCCGCGATGCCAAAGAAGCGACCCCGACGATGAGCGCCGCGGTCGTAACATTTTCGGTTTCGCTGTTCCAGAAGCGGCGGAAGACCTTTAACATGATTTTTCCAACTCGCGATCGTTATGAATATCGAATATTTAATTTCGAATATCGAAAATCTCTTCCTGAAATCAGAGGTTCTAACGGCACCGTTTCGATATTCGACATTCGATATTCGATATTGATAATAACCTACTTCTTCTTCGCCTCCCCTCCCATCTCGTACTTGAACGGAAGCTTTTTCTTATACGGTCCGATGATCATCATCCGGAACTCCGTCCATATGTACCGTACTGCGGTAACGAGCCTTCCATCCTTGTTGAAGCGCCGCACGGACGTGGCGATCGGCGCGGGTTTCCTCAAACTGCCCACGCGGAACCCCTTGCGTTTGGCGCGCTGAATGTAGTCATGATCCTCGGCGAACGCGACCTCAACGTCGAAACCGCCGATGGCCTCATGCGCTTTTTTCGTGGCGAACATGCAGAAGCCCGGTGCGTGCGGATAGACCGGCATCAAGAGACGCGCATACCGGCTGTAGAAGCCGTAGAGGAAGCGATCAACTTTCTTATGAGAGAGCGGGGCCACGTCCGGCGCGGCCACCTCGATCTTCCGATCCTCAATCTCCTTCATCGCATCATCCAAAAATGTCCGATTCGGGAATTCGACATCCGCATCCAAAAACAGGAAGAGCGGCGCGAGCGCGTGTTCCGCTCCCACGTTCCTCCCCACGCTCACCGGCCCTCCGGGCGCGATCTTTGCGCCGTGCGCCTTTGCCACCTCGCGCGTACGGTCAACCGTGTTCGGAGAATCCGCTACGATCACCTCGAAGTCCCTGAACGTCTGCGCATCAAGGGATTCAAACGTGCTCGGAAGCTCGTCTTCCTCGTTCAGGGTTGGAATGATGATGGAGAGTTTTGGCATATTGGCTGCTGGCGGCTGGCTGCCGGCAGCTGTCAGATTAGAAAAAGTGGTTCGCGCCAGCCGCTAGCCGCCAGCAGCCAGCTGCCTCACCTTCCACATAGCAATCCCCGCGGCAACCGCCACGTTCAGGGATTCCTTCTTCCCCCTCTGCACGATCTCTACGATATCATCACAGCGCTCCATTTGCATCTTCGTGAGTCCTTCGACCTCGTTCCCGACCACGATCGCGCAGGGAAACGTGGGATGGTACGAGGCGAGATCAGCGGCTCCGTCCGTCCGCTCCAGACCGATGATGCGCACGCCCTCGGCTTTCAGCCGTTCCAGACAATCGATCGGATCAACAACCTTTTCCCACGAGACCGTCTCCTCGGCTCCAAGCGCGGTTTTCTTGACCTGTTCGTGCTCGGGCGTGGCCGAATACCCGGCCAGCCAGATCTTGCTGATACCGAACGCATCCGCGGAACGGAACAGCGATCCCACGTTCAGCGCGGAGCGGATGTTGAC
>CAYMPS010000057.1:5603-7488 GCA_964392485.1 uncultured Gammaproteobacteria bacterium
ACGCATCCGCGGAACGGAACAGCGATCCCACGTTCAGCGCGGAGCGGATGTTGACAGCGATGAGGTCGATCCTCGACGAATCAGACATAAACGGCTAATCTCATGCTATTCAACATGAAATTCAACGATCTCGCAACCGGAACCATCACGCGCTTTGACCGCAAAGGCCGCGGAGTTTTCGACGTTCCCCTGCAAAACGGCAAGACCCGGCCGTTCCTCGTCCCCTTCACCACCATCGGCGACGAAGTCGAAGCGAGCTTCCTCAAACGCCAGGAAGGCTGTTTCGTCGGGAAGCTCGTCCGCATCATCAAGCCGGGACCGAGCAGAACAAAATCCGACGCAACCACGCAACGACGCAACGACGCAACGGATAATCCCGGCACCCTCTGGGCTCACATCGCCTACAACGACCAACTCGCCTTCAAGCGCGACATGATCAACCGCGCATTTGAGGATGCTGGGCATGACGAACGAGTTGCAGAGGTCGCCTCCTGCCCCAAAACGAATCCCCTTGCCCTTTGCCCCTTGCCCGCTGCCCGTCATTTCTACCGCAACCGCATGGACTACGCCTTCGGCTGGCAGGGCGAACTCGGCTTAAAGGAATACGGAAACTGGAACCGCTACCTCGATCTGGAAGACTGCACGCTCCTCTCCCCGGACGCTCCAAAAATTCTCGCGATCTTCCGCGACTTCATGAAACGGTTCCCTGAGCTCAAACCCTGGGACGTGAAGAAACACGAAGGCGACCTGCGCTACGTGGTGATCCGCGAAGGCAAGAACACCGGCGACCGCATCATCGCCCTGGTCGTGAAAGACCTTCATCGCATAAACGACAGGATGAGAAACGAGCTAACCGGTCAACTAGCCAACTATTCAACCAGCATTGTCCTCGCCGAAAACCCCTCGATCACTGACCTCTCGTACGGCCGTACGATCGTCCCGCTCAAAGGCAAGGACACGATTGAGGAAACCATCAACGGAACGACATACACCATCCAGCTGAACAGCTTCTTCCAGACAAACTCCGTAATGGCCGCAAAGCTACAGGATGTGGTAGCCGGTTTCGTGAGTATCGATATTCGAAATTCGACATTCGATATTTTAGATCTGTACTGCGGCCTGGGCTTCTTCGCCATCGACCTCGCACGGCGCTTCCCTTCCGTCAAAGCGACCGGCTATGAAATCTACGAGCAGATGATCGAGCTCGCAAAGGTGAACGCGGAACAGAGCAACGTGGCGGACCGCTGTACGTTCGAAAGCGGCAAAGCCGAAGCCCTGGACTGGAAGGATATCGACGCAGACATTGTGATCGTGGACCCGCCCCGCGCGGGACTGTCGCCGAAAGTCATCCGGGCTCTGCTCGAAAAAGAACCGCGGACAATTATCTACGTCTCCTGCAACTACCACCGTCTCGTGAATGAGCTGAATGAGTTTAAGAAAAAATATCAGGTCAAAGACCTGAAAGCACTCGATTTGTTCCCGCACACCCCGCACGTGGAGGTGGTGGCGAGGCTGGAATTAGCCTGAACACGCCTCGCTGTTAAAGATGGTTTCCGCATTCAATGTACGCAGATTTACGCGGATGATTTTTGAAAATTCACACGGGCCGTCGCCGCCGCGCGAATAGATATCCAGACTTGAACCCTCCGTTCCGATAAAACGCTGAACGGAATTGTGCCCATAGCCCAAATCTTCGTCCGAGCTCAATATCAATTCGAAATCTTTGTTATAAAGATACAAAGAGTCGGCCGTACCGAAGCTCCCGTTGGGATGGATGATCCAATTTCCGTTCCGAAGCTGGCAAGCCTGTCCGTTATCATCATCTTCGATGCAAAAATCCCTTGCCGTATCCCCGGAATCATCACGTATGCCGACGAGATTTCGG
>CAYMPS010000058.1:0-7296 GCA_964392485.1 uncultured Gammaproteobacteria bacterium
GCCAGCTCTTCCGGCGGAATCTTGCCCTTGGCGGACTTCACATGCGCAACGTACTGATCCGCCACTTTTGAGAGTGAAACCTGCGAAATATCAAGCTCCTCCTGCAGAATGAGCTGGAGGAGGAGGTCCAGGGGACCCTCAAACTGTTCGGTGCGAAAGGTCACTGGCATGGGCACAGGTTAGCGGAAATCACTGAAATAATCCAGCTTTTAGAGGCAAGCAAAACGCCCTAACGTATAGGGCGTTGAGCGGGGCCGTAAAGCCAAGAGGCAAGCGGGCGATCATGAGAGTTCAAGCAGCGGCCGGAGCGCTGCTTTTTCGGCGGTATTCAGGCCGAGCGCATGAGCGGCGAGATCAAGATTGAACGCATGCACGGGCATTCCCGATGCGGCCGCAAGATATGTGCGGACGAAAGACGCGATAAGCGGAAACGCTCCGCGTCTTTGAAGTGCCTTGTGTCTGCCCTGAAAAAAGCCGTATCTTCGCTGGAACGTGGACCATGCCATGCCCAGCAACCGGGCGGCTTGTGATTTATTCCCGTTCGTATGGGACACGGCATGATCCATCAGGTGCACTTCAAGCATGCCAAGCGCCGTTTTGAGCGGCACGATGCCCGCATCCCTGCGCCGCGCTTCGTCGCCCGAAGCGGTCGTTTCATTTCCGAGGTACGATGGTTGTGCGTCCATGATTCATCCTTTCGCAACAATGAAATCGTGATACGTTTCGCTCGATGTGTCAAGGACGCGAAACGAGCGGCTCGGAGGCCGCTCTTTATTTCTTCACTTGGATGTTCGCTTCATCGAGACGCTTCTGCGGGAGCGGGCCCGGTGCGTCCATCATGAGGTCGCGCGCGTCGCCGGTCTTCGGAATGGCCATGACTTCGCGGATGTTCGGCTCGTTCGCGAGGATCATGACAATGCGATCCAAGCCCGGTGCGATTCCGCCGTGCGGCGGCGCGCCGTACTCGAACGCTTCGAGCATGTGGCCGAACTGCGTTTGAATTTCTTCTTCCGAGTGTCCGATAATCTCAAGCACGGACCGCAGCGCTTCCGGACGATGGTTGCGGATGCTTCCGCCGCCGGCTTCATACCCGTTCAGGACGATGTCATACTGCGTGGTCAAAATCTCCCCGATCCGCTCTTTGTTCATGAGCCACTCCATATGCTCGGGCTTGGGCGCGGAAAAAGGATTATGCGTGAACGTCCATCCTTCGCCGTCTTTTTCGAAGAACGGAAAATCAATAACCCAGCAGAACGCCAACAGGTTCGGATCATTCTTATCCTCGCGGAGATCCGGCTTATCGTTCCCGTACGTCTCCATGGCTTCGGCATACGACAAACGCGGAAATGGAATCTGCTGGATGCGCTTCTCCGGCGAAACCGTCTTTACCATCTCAATCATCATCTCCTCGATGAGGTTCATGACGTCTTCGCGCTCTACGAAAGACATCTCAAGATCAAGCTGCGTGAATTCCGGCTGGCGGTCTCCGCGCTGATCTTCGTCCCGGAAGCACCGTGCGATCTGGTAGTAGCGCTCCAAGCCGGCGACCATGAGCAGTTGCTTGAACTGCTGTGGCGATTGCGGGAGCACGTAAAACTGTCCGGGATGCAAACGCGACGGAACGAGGAATTCACGCGCCCCTTCAGGCGTCCCTTTCGTCAGGCACGGCGTTTCAATTTCAAGAAAATCATGTCTGTCCAAGTACGATCGAAACGCTTTGATGACATTGTGCCGAAGCGCGACATTCTTCCGCATCCGCTCGGTTCGAAGATCCAAATAGCGGTACTTCAGACGCACTTCTTCATTCACGCCGCTCGTATCTTTATCGAGTTCGAACGGAGGCGTCTTGGACGGATTGAGAATGGTGACGCGGCTCGCGAGCACTTCGACTTTTCCGGTTTCAAGATTCGGATTGAAGGCCTTCGCATCTCGTTCCTTCACCTCCCCTTCGATTTCCAAAACGAACTCCGGCCGGATCTGCGCGGAGACATCCTTGCTATCATCATCCAGGCACGAAGGGACGAGCACGACCTGAACGAGTCCGGTGCGGTCCCGGAGGTCGATGAAAGCAACCTTGCCCATATCCCGGCGAGCGTGGACCCAGCCGTTAATCTTAACGGTCTTCCCACTGGAGATCGCCGTGTCTCTGACGAGTGTTCTTTGCATAGATACTATTCGCGTGTAGCCGATACATTAATGGATACCTGGACGTCTTGTCCATCCTCCCCCCGCATCACCGCAATGAGGCTGGCTCCGAGATCCTCGTTCACGATAAATGACCCGATGTATTCGCTGCTGTCGCCCTGGCGCTCAAGTCCGCTCACTTTCTCGTCCGGGAGCACGCCGGAGTGGCTGACGAAGAGCGGTTTGAGATAGAGGTCGCCGCCCTCCACGTTCACCGCGCGCACGCGAACCGTGATCTCCGTTCCCGGATCCGCCTGATACGCTCCCTTGATGAGATCCATGCCTTCGGGTTCCACGCTCATGATGAAAGGCTTTGTGGAAACGACCACCGGCACGCACACGCCCTCTTTCTCATCTGCGGACATTTCGCACTTCAGTCCCGGACCGCAGGCTCGCGTGGTCTGATCGCACGCTTCGCCTTCTGCCACGAGTTCCGCGGACTCGCGGTCGTCGTTAACGCACGTGCCGTAATCCACGCCGGGCTCCCCGTCCTTAAGGTCGCATACGAGGCCGGGATTGCACGGGAGACGCGCCGGACCGCTGCACTTGGATCCAAGTGCCCCCAAAGGCCCCACATCCTCAGGAACGGCCGTTTTCGGCTCGCTCTCAACGCTCTGCCATAAGAGGTATCCGCCGGCTAAAACGATGATGAGCGCCGCGGAAATGACAAGTATTTTCTTCATATGTGTGGCTCGTAGTGTACTCGGTCGTGCCCGCGGAGTCGAGATAGGGAGTTAGGGTTTAGGGAGTTAGGGAGTTAGGGGGCAGAAAGCGCAGGAAGGTGCGCGCCCCAACCCCCTAACTCCCTGCCCCCTAACTCCCTAACTCCCTAATAAAACAACCCCCCCGACCAGAAGTCCCGGTCGGGGGTGAGTGTGTAGGTAAGGTAAGAAGGTGCGAGAACTTATGGAATGATCCCAAGCTCCCGTTCCATCATCTCTGGCGCGCCCCAGTCCCATTCGAGATCGGGATCATAAGGCGTGGCGTCCGGGATGGGACCCTGGTCGTCAGCCAGAGGCTCGCCGACAGTATAGTCAACGAAGAACGCATCATGGACCACGCGGACACGTTCGTTGGGATCATTGAACAGGTCGTATGCCAGGCTCCCGCCGGGTTCGCCGATCACCCAGCCGGGTATGGCTCCGTAGGACGGAATCACTCCGGTATATGCGGGATCATCGGGGTTCGGATAGTGATACCCGATGAAGCGCAGCGTTGCATGACGGCTCACAACGTAGACCTTCGGGTCGCTTGCGATCCGCACCAGATAGGTGCCCGGACGGATGGTCATATTTCCGCCGTAGGAAATGCCGACGATGACCTCTTCCGGAAACTCACGAACCTGCCTGCAGATATCGGGATCTTCCGTAGGATCCTGCTCGTTCCACCCGTACCAGGAAGCGAGCTGTGTGTGCGACGTGAACACGTAGCGCTTTTGGTCCGATCCATAGTAGTACACCTGATGGCCCATGTCGCTCTTTATCAGCATACCGGAAAGCGGCGTATCGTAATCGCGAGCAAAGCCACCCGTCGTACAGCACCCGTCCATGAGCTGATCATTGCAGAATGAGAACTCACCCCATGCTTCCGTTCCGTGGTCAACGCCGCCGGCACCGCCTTCAGAAGCTGCTCCGGCCTCGTTTCCGATGTCGCCGCCCGCTCCGCCTGCACCTCCCTCTCCCGAAGAAGGCTCGACGATGGTGACGTAACCCCGTGACGGCGGGTACCCGTACGCCAGATCATCGACGAAATCATCCTTTGACGTATTAGCACCGAAGCCGATGAGGTTCATTCCGACACGGTTTCCGGCGACTGGAACGACTTCCGTGTCTGCCACATCCATCGTAACCAAATACCGGACCGTGTGACCCGAAGGAACGGTGAGAACGGAACCCAGATCAACGCTGTCGAAGAAGGCTCTCGTATAGGAGCTCGTCTGTGAGTGCTCCGAATCCGTGAAGGTGAGACTGAACGGGATCGGGCCCCACACGGGAATCCCGGACTCCCAAATGGTCACGTTTCTGAAATTCCAGTCATCCCCGCTCTCACAGGGCCACCGGCAGAACAACGTGGAGTCTTCTTCCCAACCCGGCGCGTCCGGACTGCTGAGGTCAAGTTCGATGATGCGGATCAGAACGTCTTCGCATTCGGAAGCGGTCACCTCGAGCGCCATCATTGGAACCTCGTCCGAACCGAGCTCAACATCGCCTTCGGCGTAATCTGCAACGCTGACGAACGCCGCAGAAGTGCAGGCACTCCCGGCTTCACCGCTTGCTCCACCGATCTCGTTCGCTCCGCCAACGCCCGGCGTTCCGCCCACTCCCGTCGCTCCGCCAACGCCAACAGTCGTTCCGCCGACTCCGGCTTCGCAGCCGGTGCAGACTCCTCGGATGCCGTTATACGTGCATGTGCTGGTTCCGATTGTCGAGTTGTCGTCACACAGGCACGGCGATACGGATCCCGGCAAACAGTCGTGCGTGGGGGGTGGTATCGGTTCTCCGCAGCCGGTGCAATCCGACAACGTATAACTGATCAGACATAGCATGAAGCCGATTGAGCCGTCCTCGCACTGACAGCGCTGTGCCGTACCCGGAACGCACTCGTCGCCCATGGCCGGCTGTCCGGCTTCGCCCATGGCTCCTCCAACAGCCGTGTTTCCACTGCCGCCGATGGAAGGGATGGGAATCACGCCGCCAATGCCGATAACAGCTCCGCCGACGCCGACAAGCGGATCACGGACGCTACCGCCTGTTCCGCCCGTCGCATCGGAGGCGTGATGATCGCCCGGCGCGTGAACGCCCGCCTCTCCTCCGGTATCAGCGGGCGAGCCGGTGGACGTTCCGTAATCGCGCGTGGTTGTTCCCCCGCATGCGATCGCAAAGACCGCAATGAGAATCGCGTAGAAGCTCTTCATGATTGGTACCTCTCTCTTCTTTTTTGAATATGCTATTCACTCCCGAGGATATCACGGGAGCTACTGAAACTTGTTGAAATCTTACGAGTTTTACGTCTTCTTTGGACGGTTACCCGCAACGCGAATAACGCGAGAATATACTACAAAATAGCCATTCTGTCAAGTATATTTGGCTAAAATAATAAAAAGAAAGGATAAAATGTCTCTTTTTTAGTGCAATTTTACAACAAGAGACCCGTTGCCCGATGCCCGTTGCCCGATGCCCGATCTTAGGCCAATACCGAATAAATCGTCCGCATCCCGTGCGGTTCCTTGAGGAGCGGCGTCTGTTTGAGCGTATGGAAAATGAGATTCGAGGCCCGGGAAAAATCCAGGCTCGTTCCCGTAATGTAGAGCACGTTCTGGAGCGGTTCGTGGCGAAGGAACCGCGCGAGCGCGATGATTTTATGGCTCACGTATTCGGCGTTCGGCTGTGAAGCGCGAATGGAGCGGTAGCAGTCTTCGTGCACCAGCGAGCCGTCCGATGGCAAAATGCGGTGATCCCCTTCCTGGAGCTCGGTCCTGCAGAGTGCGCAGTGGCTGAGCGACGGCGCGAAGCCGATGCGGTCCAGGAGCTTGAGCGCCGAAGCTGCGTACAAAAGTTTGGATCGTTCAACGGTCGGATCTTCAATGAGACGCTCTGCGACGATGAGCAGTTCCATGAGCAGGTTGTAGAGTTCCGGGTCCACGATGCCGGGCTTCTGCAATCGTTCAAAGAGATCGAAGAACGTACCGACCACGGCGAGCGCGCCCAGACAGTAGCGAATGGATTGGTGCCCCTCGATCACGCGCGACACCGCGAGCTTATCAAACGTGGCGCCCTTGGCCACCATCACTTCCACTTCTTCCATCGGGACGAGGTGCCCGGCCTGCTTCGCCTCTTTGCGGCTCGCACCGCGCGCCACGGCTTCGATGAGTCCGTGCGACCGTCCGAACAGCACAATCCGCCGGTCATGTTCCCTGAACGGCTCGCATTTGAGGACGATGGCGCGGTCGCGGATGTAGGACATGCTGGTTCGTGGTTCGTCGTGCGTGGTGCGTAGCATCAATACCACGCACCACGCACCACGCACTACGCACTGCTGTCCAGCCATCCCTGCAGGATCGCCGCCGCGGCCAGATCATCCCGCTTTTCCTTGATTCCCGCCTCGCGCGCCTGCACGGCCGCGAGCTTGGACGTGAGCGTCTCATCCGCGGCTTGAACCTCAACACCGAGCGTGTTCAGGACTTCCACGAACTCATTCACTTCACGAACTTGCTGATTCTGAGATGTTGGATCATTGAGCGGACGCGGAACCCCCACGATGATCCGTTCCACTTCATCGCGGTCAATCACCTCGCTGATTCGGTCCGTAAGACGGTCGAATCCTTCATTCGGAATAACGCCCCACGGACTCGCGAGTTTGGACTCCGTGTCGCCCAGAGCGAGACCGACGCGCTTGGAGCCGTAATCAATGCCTAAGACTCTCATAGTTCGTTACGTCGTTACGTCGGACGTCGGGTAGATCTACGCAACGACGCCCGAAGCAACGACGCTCGATTTAATCCGGCCACGGCGTTATCAAATCGTACCCGTCCTTGGTCACCGCAACCGTGACTTCAAAATGCGCGCTCGGCGAACCGTCTCGCGTCACGATCGTCCATCCGTCATCAAGCTGATCTACCTGCCAGCCGCCGAGGTTCACCATGGGTTCAATGGCCAGCACCATGCCGGCCTTCAGCTCCACGCGCGGAGATCGTGGATCGCGGAAGTTCGGAATCGGCGGCTCCTCGTGCACCGCATGGCCCACGCCGTGCCCCACGAGATCGCGCACGATGCCATACCCTTTCGGCTTAATGGATTCTTCGATGGCCGCGCCGATGTCGCTGATCAGGGAACCTTTGCGGATCGTGCCAAGGCCGCACACGAGCCCCTCGCGCGTGGCGCGCACGAGATCCGCGATCTTCGGATCAACGTTTCCGACCATGACCGTGGTCGCCATGTCCGTGCAAAGATCCTTAAACCACAACCCCACGTCCATGCTCACGATGTCGCCGTCTTTCACGATCCGGTCCGGCATGGGGATGCCGTGCACGACTTCATCATTAATGGAAACACACACCGCCGCCGGGTATCCGGGATCCGAAGATGAGATCTTGTAGCCGAGGAAGGACGGCTT
>CAYMPS010000059.1:0-7233 GCA_964392485.1 uncultured Gammaproteobacteria bacterium
CCAGAAATTTGTCTCCCGCGCCGTACTCCCCTTTTCCGGTTTTGAAAAAGCGCGACAAAGTCGCGGCTTTGGTTTTGTTCGCGAATTTATGGAGTTCTCGTCTGATCGTCGGTGCGTTCATATGTCCCATCGTTCCATCGCTCCACTATTCCATCGTTGCGTATCTTGATTGCACGAACGAGCTTTAGATGAATAATGGAACCATGGGACAATGGAACCGTGGGTTTATCCGATCAGATGAAGGTCAATAATCCGCACGGCGAAGTAGATGAAGAAGATGGAGATTGCGATCATTGCCAGGTTCGTAAACCAGCTCGGACGGATTTCTTTTGGAAGTTTGAAGTTATTCAGGTAGATGAGGAGCGGCGTGTAAATCGCCATGGTCAGGCCTCCGAGGACTGCGGAAATCGTGAGGAGCGTGAGCGGCTGTTTGAGAGGCAGAAGGATCGCGCCGAACAGACAGATTGTAACGATGCTGATGTAGTAGAGCTTACTCAGGCTGATTTTTTTACACCATGAAAACACACGCTTGTACGGACCCACGTGCGCATTCGTATACAAGATGTCCGAGACCATGCGCGTGAGTGCGTCGATGACCGTCCACATGACGGCGAAGAGCATGAGGAAGGCCATGAGCAAAAAGAGCTTGTAGCCGAGCGGTCCCCACAGATCGCCGAAGATATGCGCCTGCACCACGGCCACGTCCAAACCCTCCGGTACGATTCCGCGCGGCGTGAGTACGGCATAAGCGTTTACCGCAAGCAGAAAGAGCGTGATGAAGCCGAGGAGGAAAAAGATGATTCCCTGGTCCACGCGCACGAATTTCATCCATCCCTTCCAGCGCTTCACGTTTTCCTTCGTTGGAGCGAATGTGAATCCGGTCGGAGCGATAGCCTCCTCCTTCCCGGTGATCGGATTCGCGATCCTGCCGATGTATTTTCCCATGCCGATCTGTTTGTCGCGGTACCAGAGGGAGATGCAGAGGTTCAGCATTCCTCCGGCGCCCGCGAAAACGACAGCGGAAAGGAGGATGTTCAGATCGATGCCTTTCGGGATATATCCGAAGTTCACGACGCCTGCGAGCGCTTCCTTCATGATGTCGAGATTCAAATTACCGAAGCTGATGGCGACGAGGAGGATGAAGAACGTCGGAACGATAATCTTCAGCGTGCGTTCGAGCATGACGTATGCAATGCGGCCGCTGAACGTGAGTACGAGCACGAGCGCGAGCGCGACGTACGCCCAAACCAAATAGTTCCCAAAGCCGATAAGCTCGCTGAGCGTGGTTCCCAGAGCGCTCGCCCACCCCGGCCATATGTACATGAGCGGTGCGGCGAGGAGCCAGAGGAACACGGACCATTTCAGGATTCTGGCGGAGCTCGTAAAGAAGCCTTCCCCGGTTGCAATGGCATGCCGCGCAACTTCCTGGTTGATGAAGTACTGCGCGCCAATGCCCACGAGCGCCATCCATAGCAGGCCGAGCCCGTACTTCGTGATAAGGTGCGGCCACATGATGAGTTCGCCGGTTCCGATGGCGAGTCCCATCACGACCACGCCCACGCCGAGGGCCTTGGTCCACGACGGCGGTTTGGGGAGATCGCGTGTTTGAAGAGCGGGGTAACGGTCCATAGGACTCACATGATAGCAGATTGAGTTCAAGAGGAGATAAAATTACGCATTTCTCTTACCCTCGATTAGAGTCAATGCGCAATTCGAAATGCGAAATGCGAAATGTTTATCCGCAATTACGGCAGTCGTCCGCCTCGATCCGATTGTGGAACGGTTCCAGATACAAGAGGTTTTCATACGGCACTTCGTCCGTCAGCTCCCAGCGCGTGCACACGCCGTCGCCGATACCCTCATCGCACGTGAAGCCGATCCAGCGGAGGACGCTCGTCATCTCCTCATCCGGCGGTTCTTTGAGGCTGATCGTTGATCCGACCACGTACATGCCGTCCCGTATGCCCCAGAGTTCGTTCACGCGACCTTGGCCGCAGCGTGCGGCTGTAAACAGCTGTCCCAGGAAGTACAGGTCTCCGTACTTCGCGTCGATCGGATGCACGCCGCTTCCGATTTCCGTGATGAAAGGATCGTCCGTGCAGAGCTTGGAGTGAAATGGGAGCATGTCGAGTTTTACGGGATCCGGCTCAATAACTTCAACGTCCGATTCGGTCGGAATGTCATTTTGGTCAATAATACCCGGAATTTCTTTTATCTCATCATCCTCTTGAAGCGCTCCGGCATCGTCGGAGTGCTTTACGGGTTGATCAAATGCGCATCCGGCTCCGAGCAGGATGCAGGTTACGCACAGTACGATATGCGGCTTCATTGTTTCGTAGCGTATGACGTACCGGAACACGCGTCAAATCAGGGTCTTTCCACGCTTCCCAAACAAAGGTATCCTGTCTCTATAATCCCTATCATTCTTTATTTATATGCCAACGTACGAACAGCGTTCGATCGAGCATTTTTTTAAAGAGCATGGTGTTGAAGATCCTGATGTGAAAGCGCGCCTCCTCTCTAAACTTACCCACATCGTGTACGGATACAATCAAACCGTGATTAAGTTGGAATCCGAGACGGATGAATACAGAAAAACACAACTCGAACGGGAGATAAAAGAAATCGATGATAAAATCGATCGCGTCATTAAAGATGAAAAAGCGGGAACCGAAACGGAGTTCGCCCCGTAACAGCCGTTAGCCGTTAGCTCTTAGCTTTTAGTCTCTTTTTAGAATAATGTTGGGCAGAGAACTAAAAGCCAACGGCTAATAGCTAAAAGCTATGCCATTAACCGCACGACCCATCGTCCTCATCATCCTTGACGGATTCGGTATTGCGCCGCCCGACAGTGCGAATGCCATTGCACTTGCAAAAAAACCGTACCTTGATTCTCTGCTAAGAGATTATCCGAGCATGCTCGTGGAGGCATCGGGTTTGAGCGTGGGCCTCCCCCGGAGCGAGGTTGGGAATTCGGAAGTCGGACACGTGACCATCGGTTCGGGCATTTTGCGCTATCAAAGCTTGCCGCGCATAGATAAATCCATTGAGGATAAGTCATTTGAACAGCTTCCCGCCCTCGTGAAATTCAAAGAGAAAATCGCCGGCGGCAAAGGGAAACTGCACCTCATGGGGCTCATCGGGAACGGAGGGGTCCATGCATCCGAAAAGCATCTCCAAGCGCTCATCCAATGGGCGAAAGAGCAGAAGATTTGGGACAGGACGTTCATTCACGCTTTTTTGGACGGCCGTGACACGGGGAAAGATACGGGAGCGCTCTTCGTAAAAGAACTCATGGATTTTTGCGGAGACTCCGGAAAGATCGCGACCATCGGGGGCCGGTTTTACGGCATGGACCGGAACCTGAGCTGGGATCGCGTGAAGAGAGCGTACGACGCGATCGTCAACGGGAAATCGGAAACGACGTGCTCGGATCCCCTGAAGTGCCTCCAGGATTCATACGCAAAGAACGTGTATGACGAGGAACTTATTCCGACGGTCATTGCGAAAAAAGACGGCTCGCCGATCGCCACGATCGATGACGGCGATTGCGTCATCTATTTCAATTTCCGTGCGGACAGAGGCCGCGAAATGACGGAGGCGCTCGTGGATCCCGCATTTAAGGAATTTGACCGTAAGTCTTTCAAGGATTTGTCCGTTGCGACATTCGCGGAATATAAGAAAGGATTGCCCGTAGACGTGCTCTATCCGCCTCAGCTCGTGGAGAATCCGATGGCCAAAGTTTTCAGCGATCAGGGATTTAAACAGCTGCATGTCGCTGAAACGGAAAAATACGCGCACGTTACGTTTTTCATGAACGGTCTTCAGGAGCAGCCGTTTCCCGGAGAGGATCGTATCCTCATCCCCTCGCCCGCCGTAACGTCCTACGATCAACAGCCCGAGATGTCCGGCTTCATCGTCACGCAGAAGGTCCTGGAAGCTCTTGAGAGCGGTTTACACGATCTTATCATTATTAATTACGCAAACCCCGATATGGTCGGGCATACCGGAAATTTGGAGGCGAGCATCAAAGCCGTTGAGGCGACGGACCAATGCCTGAGTAAGGTCGTAAACGCCGCCCAGGCGAAAGGAGGCCTCGTGTTTATCGTCGGCGATCATGGGAACGCGGAAATCCTCATCAATCCCGTTACGAACGAACCGGACAAAGAACATAACTTCAGCCCCGTACCGTTCATGATTATCGGAAATCGGTTCAGGGGGCGAGGGAATCCCGGCATCATTGATAATGACCCGTCCATCCTCCAGCCCGTCGGATTGCTTTCAGACGTCGCGCCCACCATCTTGTCGCTCGCGGGACTCGGGTTGGCGCCGGAGATGACAGGAACGAAACTGTATTAATAAATATTTCGAAATATATATTTCGAGATGAATATTTCGAAATATATATTATTTGTTTTGATGACGCTTATGGGTGCTTTTTTAGATAAGCGATGAATTTTCCAATAGATATGGCCAGCGCTTTTAATTTATTGCGAAAATTATAATACTGATTATCATCGAAATATCCAAGATCGTGAGCAATCAATAGTTGCGTTCTGATCTCGGATGCGGATCCTTTCGCGTAGTATAAGAATCGGATAAATTCTTTGTTGTTGCAACGTTCAAAGCCTTCCGCGATATTCGAACTGATGGATACGGCCGCGCGTCTGATCTGGTCTTTCAACCCGAGATCTTTGGAGAATGCCAAATTTTTTGTTAAAAGGTTTATCTCTTTTGCCACTGCTATGGCGTTTTTCCAGATGGGCAGGTCTTCAAAGTCTTGATATGTCATAAGAAATAAAAAATTACGCATTGCGTAACGGTTCATTTGAATTCAGTGCTATTCAATTCAGTCTCACATAATGTATGCCGTGTCAAGTCTTAAAATGTGCATAACTCAAGCTTTTAGTTCATAATATAGCTAAGCTGATGCCATATGCCACTTATAAATATTCATCTCGCAATATCTATTTCGTAATATTCATCTCGCAATATCTATTTCGTAATATTTATTACCTATGTGGCAACACCTCCCGGAGCATCTTTCCCCATACATCCTGCAGACGCCGTGGTTCAGCCTTCACTGGTACGGGTTGATGTACGCGGTAGCCTATCTCGTGATCTACTCCATTGCGCTCTTGCGGTTAAGGAGCGGGCGCTTTTCCATCACGAATTCTCAGCTCATCAGCGCACTCACGTGGAGTGTCGCCGGTCTCGCTATCGGCGCGCGTTTATTCTATGTTCTTTTTTATGAACCCGGGTACTATCTCGCGAACCCCCTTCAGATCATTTGGCCGTTCGGGGATGGCGGGCAGCTGACGGGCATCTCCGGATTGTCGTATCACGGCGGGTTGGTTGGAATCATCATCGCGACGCTCCTCTACTGCAGAAAAGCGAAGATCAACGTTTGGGAACTGACAGATCTCGTGATCCCGATCATTCCGCTCGGATTTACGTTTGGCCGCATCGGCAACTTTATCAACGGGGAGTTATACGGACGCGTAACGGATCTCCCATGGGGTATGTATTTCCCGCGCGACGCTTCAGGCTTGCTCCGACATCCGTCTCAGCTCTACGAAGCTTTTCTGGAAGGCATCGTGCTGTTTGTCATTCTTTGGATATTTCGAGATCGCATAAAGGGATCTCGCATGGTCGGACTGTACATGATCGGCTATGCGATCGCGCGATTCATCGCTGAATTTTTCCGCCAGCCCGATCCGCAGCTCGGATTCGTCTACGGTTCATTCACAATGGGCCAGGTTTTTTCCGTATTGATGGTTATCGGCGGCGTGATCATGGTTCTCCTCAATCGGAGGAGTCTGCTATTTAAAGCGCCCGCGAATGTGAGAGGTGGATAACGGTCGTGATTACGGTAGGAAGCAAGAGAATACGGAAGACGGAATACGGAATGGCACCATTCCGTCCGGCCTGCCGGGCTTGACATTTAAGCGAAATTGTGGCATACTACTCCCCGATCAATTCCCAGTTTCCCGTGTCCGCCCGTTCAGCTTTGCTGGACCGCAAGATTACGTGTCAAATGGGGTAAGATCTCTAATTCACCCATCTGATATTCATGTCCAACAAACTGTTCGTTGGCGGGATCCCGTACGCCGTGCGCGACGAGGAACTTGCCGACTACTTCAGCAAAGTCGGCACCGTGAATTCAGCTCGCGTCATCGTTGATAAGATGACCGGTCGAAGCCGAGGATTCGGTTTCGTCGAAATGTCTTCCGATGAGGAAGCGCAGAAAGCGATTGCTGAATTGAACGACGCCGAAATGGATGGCCGGAAGATCGTTGTGAACATTGCGCAGCCAATGCGCGATGATCGCCGCTAAGGTCATCTTCAAAAACTCCGGAAGCGATTCCGGAGTTTTTGTTTTTAATAAGTTGTAAATATCGAATATCGAATGTCGAATATCGAACGCAGAGGTCTAACAACATGTTCGACATTCGGCATTTAATCGGATACGATATGCGCGGCTATGCAAATACCCAAGCGCGCCTCGCAAGTTCTTCACGCTTCAAAGCGCCACGAAGACCGCCACATGAGCGCGGAAGCCGCGGAGCGCATCAAAAAGACGATTGATGATCTTGAGCGGCATCAGCGTCCGCAGGCGGTTCAGGATGTGAGTACGGCCGTGCAAAAAGGCGATTTATCGGAAAACGCGGAGTACCATGAGGCGCGCGCACGACTGTCGCGGATCGATACGAGGCTGTTTAATCTCAAGGAGAAGCTCAAGAACGCCGTGATCATTCAAAAGGGCAATGCAGACGGCCGCGTGCGAATCGGGTCGACGGTCACGCTGGAATCAAACGGCGAACGAAAAACGTATGAAATTCTCGGGTCGCTTGAGACGGACCCGTCCCGTAACAAAATTTCTCACCGATCCCCTCTCGGATCCGCACTCATGGATCATACGGTCGGTGATGAAGTCGCTGTTCAGACTCCGCGCGGGGAGAAGGTGTATCGGGTTGTGGAGGTGGCGTGAGTTGTAAACTCGTATAAGGCTAATTTAATATAAATTGTAAGAACGATGCGCCAAAATTGGTGGTTCCTTTTACTTTTACTTCTTGTCCCGATCCAAAGTTTTCTTCGCTCCTTATATGTAGTAGGCCTTTATAGCCTAGCGAAAGTAGTACTTGATTACGTCTTATATTTCCCGGGTCTTGTTTTTGAAAGGCTTCAAAAGGAGTTTTTGTTGTATGAAGAATTTGCTCTATGTCTCCGATG
>CAYMPS010000060.1:0-7170 GCA_964392485.1 uncultured Gammaproteobacteria bacterium
GTGATCTTGTTCGGATCGCGTAGGTTTTGGGCACGCCGCTGGCGTGCCCCTACGGCTGCCATGGCGGGGTTCTTTGCCTTCTTTCTTGCCACTCGCAAAATCATTGACGTTCGCTTGATTACGCGGTATTCTGTGGGTCGAGCATTGAGTCCGGACGAGCCCGATTCCAGAAGCTGGGTCGGGGCGTTCGGAAACGACTCAATCGCTCCCTTATCATTCATCCAAGCAGAAAGGAGTTGAAGTTATCTGTCCGTAGAAGTTAATCGAAAAAAGGGCGAGAGTTTTGACGCCCTCATACGGCGATTCCAGCGACGGTACCAGCAGAGCGGCAGAGGTATTCAATCGAGGAAAATTCGCTTCCGACAAGATGAACCGAGTCGGAACAAGGGACGCGAAAGCGCGCTCCGAAGACAGTCCAAAAAGGAACAGTTCGAATACCAAATGAAGACCGGCCAGTTGAAAGAAGAGCCGAAGCGCAAGTACAAGCGCTGGTAAGAAAGCATGACTGTCATTACGATCTCATGACTATCGCAGAAACGATCGCCGCCGATTTCACATCGGCGATGAAGAACAAGGACGAGCTGGAGCTCTCAACGCTCCGCCTCGTCCGTTCTGCGTTGAAGAATAGAGAGATCGAATCGGGGAAGATGCTCGAGGAAGCGGACGTTCAGGCCGTGCTCAAGACGATGAAGAAGCAGTATCAGGATGCGCTTTCGGATTTTGAAAAAGCCGGTCGGACGGATCTCGTCGAACGCCAGAAGAGCGAGCTCGCCGTTCTCGACAAGTACCTTCCAAGTGCGATATCGGAAGAAGAGCTCGAGCGCATCGTGAAGAAGGCCGTTGAAGACTCGGGAGCGGCGAGTCCTCAGGAGTTGGGAAAGGCCATGGGTGCGGCAGTGAAGGCGGTGGAGGGCCGCGCGGATGGGAATGCCATTCGCGCCGTCGTCCAGCGTCTTCTTACTCCACAAGAGTCATAAACGAAGACGCACTGCATTCCGTCCCATGCTTCGGAACGCGCAAGTCCGTTCAATCGGTAGAAACCGACATCATTATGCGTCGTTGTTCGTCGTTGTATTCATGACGGCGTTTTTTGTTGCGTGCTTCGCGCCGAGTGCGTCCGCGCAAATCGCGGATGCGGACACGAACGTCCAGAACGTGGCGGAAGCTGCGGGCGTCGGAGGATCAACGGATCTCATCGAAATCATCGGCAGGCTCATCAACATCTTCCTCGGCTTCGTCGGCGTGATCCTGCTCATCCTCATCCTCTACGCCGGTTTCCTCTGGATGACGGCGGGCGGGAATGCGGAACAGGTTCAGAAGGCCAAGGACTACATTAAGAACGCCATCATCGGCCTCATCATCCTGGTCTCCGCGTTTGCCATCGTCCGGTTCATCTTCAGCTTTTTTGAAGGTGGTGGATTTGGCGGGGGCACAACGTCGCAAGGAGTCATCCCCGGCGGCGGATTCCCCACGGGCGTGTCCGGACTGGGCAAAGGCATCATCGAAATGCACTACCCCATGCGCACCGCCACGGATGTGGCGCGGAACGCGGCTATCATCGTGACGTTCAAGCGTCCGATTAAAATCGACTCCATCGTCGCGGACTATAACGACAACGGGACGCCGGCGGATCTTTCGGATGATACGGTGACGGAGGGGCTGAACGACACGGCCGTCAAAATCTACCGAACGGATCAGGGAGAGGAGGGCGCGCTGACGTCGGATGCGGTGCGCGTGCGGTTTACGGCGGATCGGAAGACGTTCGTGTTCCGTCCGGTGGAGTACCTGGGGAGCGCCACGGCCGATATCGACTACACGGTATTTTTGAAGCCCGGCTTGGACGGCCTCCTCTTTGAAGACAATACGCCCGTATCCGATGATCCGGATGCGTACTTCGCGGAAGGGTATAACTGGCCGTTCCAGACCGGCACGCTCATCGATCTCACGCCGCCGCGCATTCTCGGCGTGTTCCCGTACATGGGAGGCGGACCGTACTTCCGGAACATCATCGTCCAGATCATGTTTAACGAAGCCGTGGATCCGACGGCGGCCACGGGTATCATTTCGAACGGCGGAGGATTCGATAACATCCGTCTGAGCGCCGGCCAGGGCGACATTGCGCTCCTCCCGTTGATCGACGGGGAGTGGAAAATTTCAAACCAGTACAAGACCGTTGAATTCATCCCCGCCGAAGAGTGCGGCGTGAATTCGTGCGGTGAAATCATGTACTGCCTGCCCGGCGGCACCGGCGTGAACGCCCTCGTGCAGGCCGCGACGCTCGAAGAGCTCGGTGCGCCCACGGCCCAGTTCGGCGCCGCGGGATTCGACGGCGTGGTGGACGTCGCATCGAATTCCCTGGACGGAGACGGGGACGGTGAAGCGCAGGGAAAGCCGGACGATAACTCCTTTTGGCTGTTTACGACCCTGAACAACGTGAACCGGGATCCGCCGGTCGTTGAGTTCACGTATCCCAGCTCGCATTTGGCGGATGTCGAAGGACGGTCGAATGCGGATCCGTTCGCACCGGTGCGCGCGCGATTCGATACGATCCTCCAGTCTTCGACGTTCAACACGGACAACGCGTTCATCAGCGACGAACACGAAGCTGACGTCTACGATACGACGTTCTGGTACGGCACGGGCCAGGATTTCCTTACGGATGACAACAGTCCGGTTACCGGCGCGGGGGACATCCCGGTGAAGAGCGAAGGATACATTCTGCACCGGACGTTTGCGGAGGATACGCCCTACGATCCGTACCTGCTCTCCGGCATCCGTAATGCGTACCAGAACTGCTTCAATCCCGTGGAGTACGAAGGGTCGTGCCAGGGGAGTCCGAACTGTTGCAATAACGTCTCCGGAGGAGAAGCATGCGACTTTGGCGGCTAGCGGCCGGCAGTTGGCAGTCGGCTTCTCTTCACGAGGGCCGACCGCCAGCTGCCAGCAGCTCCTCTATCAAGAGCTCCTCTATATGTAGAGATATGATGAGAGATATAACGAAACGCCTCTTCCCATCCGCGATCATCGCCGTCATCGGCGCAGGCACGCTTCACGTTGGCGCGGCGCACGCGCAGGGATTTGATTTCGGCGTGTTTGAGCTGGGGAACATCTTGAATCTCGGCGTGGGCGATCCGCGCATAATCATCATTCGGCTCATCAACGCGGCGCTCGAGTTCATCGGCATCATCACCCTCGTCATCATCCTGTGGGGCGGATTCCAGTTCATGATCAGCGGGGGGAACGACGAAAAGGTGAAGCGCGCCGGAGCGACCATCCGTAATGCCATCATCGGCCTCATCATCGTGATCCTCTCCTGGAGCATCGTCCGTTTTGTCATCACGGAGTTCGTTGCGGCGATCGATGATGAGCGAACGGCGACGGAAGAAGTTATCACGGTGCCCGATCTCCCGAAATCCCCCCTATGAAGATGATACGGACGCTCCTCCTGCTCATCGTCGCGATCACGGTCGTTGGCGGGGGGTTGCTTTCGTCTCCGGCTGACGTACACGCTCAATCGGAGACGCCGATCGCCGAAGGACTGGAAAGCGTTTCGGAAACCATCGTGCTGCCGGCGAATGATCCGCGCGTCATTGCCGCGCGCATCATCAACGTGGTTCTGGGACTCCTCGCCATCATCCTCGTTTCCATCCTCGTGTACGCGGGCTTCCTCTACATGACGAGCGGAGGGGATTCGGAGAAGACGAGGACCGCGCTCCTATGGATCCGCAACGCCATCATCGGCCTCATTATCATCCTGCTCTCCTGGGCCATTGCGCGGTACGTGATCGCGAAACTGAGCGAAGCGGTGCTCGGGGACGGAGGGTCCGGTCAGGGGCCGACCGGTCCGCCCGGAGGGTTCGGGGGCACGTCCGGCGATCAGGTTTTCCGGGTGATATCCATTACGCCTTCCGGTGAGATTGAGAGCAAGAAGATCGTCGTGAAGATCGTGTTTAATAAAGCTGTTGACGAAGAGAGCGCACAGGCACCGGGAAACGTCGTGGTCGAAGAGCTGGACGGTACGCCCGTTCCCGGAACGATTACCGTGATCCGATCCGCGGTTCACTTTACGCCGAGCGAACCGTGTCCGGAGCCGAACGACAACAAGTTTTGCTTTGAAGACAATACGAACTATCGCGTCCGCGTTGAACCGGCTCTCCAATCCGTGAGCGGGTTGGATCTGACATGCGGAGGATTCGCACCCGATTGCGAAGGCGCATTCATGAGCGGAACGACCGTGGACGTGACGCCGCCCAGCGTCTCGATCACGTTCCCGTTGGACAACTTCCCCGTTTCCGCGGACGCGCTCGTGGATGTGGCCGCCCGCGTTACGGATGATGTGGCGGTCGGGTACGTTTCGTTTTTTGATAACGGAGAACCCATCGGCGATGATGCGCCTGTCGGATCCAGCCCGAGATCCTTTAACGGACACGTGCAGTGGGATACGGCCGGACTGACTCCGGGAGACGTCCGAACGCTCACGGCTACGGCCTACGATACGGATACGGGCGTTACGACGAGCGACCCGATCTCCGCGATCATCCGTCCGGCGCACTGTTTCGATGACGTGCAAAACGAAGGGGAGACCGGCGTGGACTGCGGAGGGGATGTGAATTCCGTTGACTACTGCGGCGCGTGTTCCGGAGGAGCGTGTACGGAGAATTCCGATTGCGCATCGGGCTTTTGCGTAAACGGCCTCTGCGTCGACCAGCCCATCATTACGAGCGTGGAGCCGGATAACGGAGCCGTCGGTACGTACGTCACCCTCCGCGGACAGAACTTCGGATCGAACGGCAGTGTGTATTTTTTGGGTCCGGACAATGCCGATCCGGTGGAAGCGGTTCCCCCGCAGGCGTGCCTCAACGAAGGAGTGAGTACGTGGTCATCAACGCAGATCGTGGTTGAAGTGCCGGAGGGGGCCATGAACGGGCCGCTGCGAGTCTATAACAACTACAGCGATTTGACCGATGATACGAATGCGCCCCCGGGCCCGGACATCGCGGACTTTATCGTGAACAACCAAATGTATCCGGGCATCTGCGCCGTGGTGCCGAACGCGGGCCGTCCTTCCGATCTCTTCCGCCTGCTGGGTACGGGGTTCGGAAGCACGAGCGCGGAGATCAATTTCGGCGACAGCGCCATCGCGAGCATCAGCTGGGCGGATGCGGAAATCGAGGCGTACGTTCCGAACGTCCTCGTCGGATCGTACCCGGTTTCCGTGAGCGTGGATACCGGAACCTCAAACAGCGTCACGATGGACGTCTTTCCGGCGAGCGGGGGAGGGGCGCCGGAGATCTTTGAAATCAGTCCGGTTCAAGGGCCGGTCGGCGCGTACGTTACGATCCTCGGGAGGAACTTCGGGTACCAGCCGGGCCAAGTCTTTTTCATGAACCAGCTCACACAAGAAGTCGCGCTTGCGGACACGGACTTTCCGCCCGAGTGCGCTGAAGGGTACTGGTCGGACAGGAACATCGTCATCAAGGTTCCGAGACAGTATACGCAGGGGGGAACGGGGAGCGTCCCGCCCGGCCCGTACGCCGTGTGGGTGAAGACCGCGCGTCCCACGGCGCCGGAGTCGAATCGGGAGAATTTCGGCGTGAACGAAGATCCGCTCAGGCCCGGCATCTGCGCGATCGTGCCGCGCGTGGCGCCTCAGGGCACGGATGTCACGATTCACGGGGAGTACCTGACCGCCGGACCCGGCGTCGTGCGCTACACGAGCAATCGGGTGGACAGTCCCTCGTCCTGGACCAATCGCACGCTGTTCTCGCGGATTCCCGCCGGAGCGGAGACCGGTCCGGTGGTGGCTGAGCCGGCTTCAATAAACGAATCATCGAATCCGTACCTCTTGGAAGTGCGCAACTGCAATGAGACCGTCGGTATTTGCAGTACGAGCGAGGAGTGCTGCGGAGACGGGTCGTGTCGCGAGATCGGGCAGTGCCCCGAAGGCGTAGACCCGGCCATGTTCGCCTGGCAATTTTCAACCGGCATCATCCCGCGCGCGCCGCAGGTCGTGGAACAGTGCGAACAGGAGCTCCTGCCGTCGCCGGCCCCGTGGTCCGTGCGTCCCGGAGGGCAGGAAGCGTGCGTGAACGACGTCATCGGCATCCTCTTCAGCACCAGGCTGGATCCGACCACGGTCAATCCGGATTCATTCCATGTGTACCAATGCGCGTCCGCCGGTTCGGACCCGTGCTTGGAGCGCACGGAGATTGAGAGCTTCGCGTCCATGGATGCCACGGACGGAGAAGAGAGCACCTACGTGAGAATTCGTCCCGGGATGTTCGATCCGTCGACGTGGTACGAAGTGGCGGTGAGGACGACGATTCGGGGAGACGGTGAGGCGGGCATTTACATGGAAGAGGATGCGGAGCGTTGCGGAGAAGGGAATGCCTACTGCTTCCGGTTCAGGACGCGCGATGATCCCGGTGCCTGCGAGGTCGGATCCGTTCTCGTTGCCCCGGATCCGTACACGGCGTATGAGATGGGCGAGACCGTTGGATACGTGGCGGTTCCGCGGCCCGTGGGCGACATCTGCCGTCTTTTGGATTGTGATCCGTACGATTGGTCGTGGGACACGGATCCGCCGCGCGCGGACATCACGAATAGCCGCGAGGGAGGCCTCGGAGCCTGCCGCCAGACCGCGACCGCCAGACTCGAAACCGAACCCGGCGCTCCGGTGCAGGTGAGCGCACTCGAAACGGCTTCAGACGTCGTGGGATCAGGGGATCTCACCATTCAGTTTACGGACCCGCTCGTGGTGAATCACGGTCCGGACTGCGACACGACGTGCATCAACGCGGCGATCTGGGCCGAGTTCAACATCGCCATGGATCCGAGTTCGATGACGGCCGATGACATCGACGTCTACCGCTGCACGAATGAAAATTGCAATGAGTACATGGAACCGGATCGGCTCAACCTCTCCGCTCCGTCAACGATCGTCCTCGAGACGGTTCCGGGCGTGGCGAATGACGATCGGATGCGATTCCTCAAGATCGAGCCGCTCCGTAATACGGATGACGGGCCTCAGCCGCTCCTGGAACCCGGAAGGTTCTATCAGGTGGTCTTGAAATCCGATGCCGAAGGAGGCATCCGTTCCGCGGCCGGGACGCCGCTCGCCGGGCTGAACCATCCGGACGGATTCTCATGGACGTTCCGCGTGAAGTACGG
>CAYMPS010000061.1:0-5052 GCA_964392485.1 uncultured Gammaproteobacteria bacterium
ACAGGCGCAGCTTCTCCGAGAGGCTGCGCCTTAACGTCGTGTTAGCATAAAAGTCCGTCAATTGGGGGGTTGGGGTTTGGGATTTTGCGCTTCCGGCTCTTCCGCAAAGCCCGCGAACACGCGTGCCGCAATTTCCCGCCGGTGGTTCGGATTGTACGAATGGCTCGGGATGTGGTGGTGCGTGAGGCGCAAGACCTCTCGCTTTCCGCCGCGCTCCATCGCGTACACCGCGAGCTCGCTTCCGAATACGGTACGCAGGATTTCGCAGGGGAGATGGTGTTCCCGTACGATGCTCCTGACGCGTTCAAGTTCCGCACGCGTGATGCGAAGCTTGGGATCACGGAAGCCGTTTCGCCTTCCGCGTTGCCGATGGCTCCCGGGGAGCCACAGGCGTGCGCCGAGACTCCGGATCCATTCGAGATCCGTGAGGGTTGAAGGAACAATTTTGTCAGCCATGGCGTACCTCCTTTCTTCTGATGGCTTGGGTGACAATGTGATGGTAACAAAAAATTGCGCATTGCGCATTTCGTGTTGTGCATTGACTCCGAATCCTTGTTTCTGATGCAAGCGTGCGTAAATTCGAAATGTGAAATGCGAAATTATCCCTGCGGCTTGATCGTCTTTTTGAGGAGATCGATCGTGCTATTTGCCGCTTCCACGAGGGTCGTATTTTTTATCGTAATCGTGGCGCGATCCCTGTTGCCGATCGCTCCCAATGGTCGTCCGAGCTCGCTCGCGTTGTGCGGAGGCGCCGTGGCGATCATCACGTTTACGGATCCGGGTTCTTTCTCGCTCTCACAGAAGAGCGCCGTAATTTGCGCTTCCGGCGCGTACGAGATCAGTTCATCAATCACGTCCGGGAGCGATTCGGCGCTCGCGCCGGATTCCAGAAAGTCCTTGTGTGAGAGCATGGTCCATACGAGATTCTGCTCCGATTCATGGTGGAGCCGGCTCAGGGCGCGGCCCCAGAGCTTGAGTGTTGAAATGGAGCGTGTGCGCCACAGGCCGTTCACGATCTCCGCGCGCTTGGCGCCCATGGATACGAGCTGGCCGGAGGTCGAGAGCGTGCGCGGCGTGACGTCCGTTGTACGGAAGCTGCGCGTTTTTGCGATCATGCCCGCGAGGAGCGCCGTCGCCATGCGCTCATCGATCAGGTGCCGGTTCCATTCACTGAAGACGTCATAGAGCACTTCCGTGGTGGAAACGGCGTTCAGGTCCACCAGGTTCACCTGGCCCCAGTGTTCGTTCGTCGCATTCGAGTCAATGTTAATGATCGTTGTGCGGTACAAAAAATCCGCGTGCTCTCGCGAGATCGCTCCCAGGGATTTGATATCCGGAGCGTCCAGCGCGATCACGAGGTCGTAGCGCTGGTTCCCGTGTTTAAACGAGATGTCGTTCGGCGCCCACTCGCGTTCTTTCGGCACAATGGTGATTTCGAGTTTCCCATCGCGCACGTCATACGAAAATTCATCGAGCGGCGTTTTTGAAACGTCCAGCGTAACCTGGAGCGTGCGCATGGCGCCCACCTTGGGCATGATGCGGTCCGTACCGTGCAGGAACTCCGGCGCTTTCGTTTTATCGTAATCCGGAACCACGATGTCCACGCTTTTGCCGAAGGCTTTTAAATACAAGCCAACAGCCACGGCCGAAGCGATCGTGTCTATGGAAGGGTGCTCTCTCGACACCACGAGGATGTGTTCCGCGCGGGAAATGAGTTCCTGCGCCTGTTGGGAGGCATTTAGCGCCATGATAATCCTTAGAACTGCAATTCCCCTCAGACTGCAGAAACCGGCTATTTCTATTGTATAAATTGGCCAGCGAAGTACTTTAGGACGATATGGAAAGGGTGTCAAGCATACCGGAAGACAGTTATGATGACATCTGCGCTTCTATCCAATAATGTAAAGCCAGTCTCTTCGTTGAGACTGGCTTATCCGCGAGGGCCTGCGGATGGAGGCGATCTAGTCGTCGAGGTAGTATTGGGGGAGCTGCGGCAAATCCGGGCAGACTTCTTCGATACGACGAATTTGTTTCGCGTATTCGTCGTCGCCTGGCCAGTTGTCGTCGTCCGGCTGTTCCGCATTGCTTTGCGGAGTGGAGTTCGTCGTGTCGAGGTCGGAAGGTTCGTTTTTTTGCGTCATTGTTCCTCCTGTTTGTGCCGGATTAATACCATATTTTTCTAATAATGTCAAGTCCGTCAATCTCGGAGCGAACCCTTGTCGCAGAACGTCCATACGCGTACCATCAGGGCACTGATATGAAATCCGACGAATTGCCAAAAGCGTACGACGCCTCCGCGGTTGAGGACCAAATCTACAAGGATTGGGAGGCTTCCGGTGCGTTCGATCCGGACAAGCTCCCCGGGGAGCGGAAGGAGCCGTACTGCATCGTGATGCCGCCGCCGAACCGGACGGGGACATTGCACATGGGGCATGCGGCCATGCTCGCGATTGAGGACTTGCTCATTCGCTTCCATCGCATGCGCGGGAAGAAAACGCTCTGGGTGCCGGGCACGGACCATGCGGCCATTGCCACGCAGGTGAAAGTCGAACAACTGCTCATCAAAGAGGGGATGAATGATCCCCGCAAGGAACTCGGACGCGAGAAGTTTTTGGAGCGCGTGGTGCAATTCGCCGCGGAGTCGCGCGAACGCATCAATGAGCAGGTCCGCAAGATGGGATCGAGCTGCGATTGGTCGCGGGAGCGGTACACCTTGGATGAAGACCGGAACCGCGCGGTGAACGCGGTTTTCAAGATGATGGTTGATGACAAGATCATCGAGCGCGGGTATCGCATCGTGAACTGGGACCCGCAGTTCCAGACCACGCTGTCCGATGACGAGGTCGAACACAAGGACGTCAAAGCGCGCCTCGTCACCTTCAAATACGATGAGAACTTCCCGTTCGCCATTTCAACGACAAGGACGGAAACGAAGTTCGGGGACACGGCCGTCGCGGTGCACCCGGACGATGATCGGTACAAACAATACGTCGGGCAGACGCTCAAAGCGAATTTTTGCGGCAAGGAAATCTCGATCAAGATCATCGCGGACGAAGCCGTTGATCCAAAGTTTGGAACGGGCGCGCTCGGCGTGACGCCTGCGCACTCCATGATCGACGCGGACATGGCGGAGCGGCACGGGCTCGAAACGATCGCCGTCATCGGCCGCGACGGCAGGATGACGACGGAAGCCGGATCTGAATTCCAAGGCCTCACAACCGTCGAGGCTCGTAAGAAGGCAGATGAAATGCTGGAAGCGAAGGGACTGCTCACGAAGGTCGAAGAAACGGAGCAGAGCCTTCCGGTTGCTGAGCGCGGGGGTGCATCCGTGGAACAGCTTCCTATGCGCCAGTGGTTTGTGCGCGTGAATAAGCCGTTCACATTGAAACAGGATACATTGAAGTGGAAAAAAGGAGATGAGGTGACGTTAAAGCAGTTAATGACCGAGTCCGTGGAGGGGAGTCATATCACTATCTATCCGGATCGATTTAACAAGACGTACTTCCACTGGATCAACAACCTGCGCGATTGGTGCATCTCCCGGCAGATCTGGTTCGGCCACCAGATTCCGATTTGGTACTGCCATGAGTGCGAAGAGAAAGCTCTTGGCCGCAGTTTTATCGAAGCTTCAAAAATCGACAGCTCCACGGTTAAAAAGGTCGCATCTTCATGGTACGAGCTGGCGAAAAACGAACCGGGGTTCGGGAGCTCTCAGTTTTTTTCGGAAACGTATCCCAAAACATGTCCGCATTGCGGCAAGGATGATTTGGGAGGAAACAATCCGTTCGTCCGCGATCCGGATACGCTCGATACCTGGTTCTCGTCCGGTCTCTGGACGTTTAGCGCCCTTGGATGGCCCGGGGAGGAATGGAAGAAGCTTCGCGATTTTCATCCAACGGCTGTTCTTGAAACCGGGTATGACATTCTCTTTTTCTGGGTCGCGCGCATGATCCTCATGTCCACGTATACGCTCGGCGAAGTGCCGTTCAAGAACGTGTACCTTCACGGACTCATCCGCGACGAAGAGGGGAGGAAGATGAGTAAGTCGCTCGGGAATGTGCTTGATCCGTTGGATTTGATTCCGAAGTACGGCACGGACGCGGTGCGGCTGTCGCTCTTAATGGGGATCACGCCCGGATTGGATACGAAGCTGTCCGAAGACAAGATTAAGGACTTTCGTAACTTTACGAATAAGTTGTGGAACATCAGCCGGTTCATTCTGATGCAGATCGGAGATCGGGGCGCGGGGCGCGGGGCGCGGGGCGCGGTTGAATCCAAGACGTTTATGGATAAGTGGATTCTCGGGCGGCTAGACGAAGTCGCGGCGAGCGTCACTAGGAAGATCGAGAAGTATGAGTTTTCATCGGCCGGGGAAGAGCTTCGCGACTTCACGTGGAGCGATTTGGCGGATTGGTATTTGGAAATTGCGAAGATCGAGAAAGGAAAAGAGGACATCCTTTCTCATATCCTCGAAACGATTTTGAAGCTTTGGCATCCGTTCATGCCGTTCGTGACCGAGCACATCTGGAAGACAGCCGGGTTTGAAGGAGGGTTGATCGTGGGCCAATGGCCTCTCACGGGCATCGGGCAAAGGGCATCGGGCAATACGTTCGAAGTTCTACGGATGCTCATCACGGACATTCGGCGTTTGCGCGCGGAGCAGGGGATTGAGCCGGTTAAGAAAGTGGAAATTGCCATCGTTTCTCAAGATCCGTCGTTCGTGGAACAGAATGTCGAAATCGTGAAGCACCTGGCGCGCGTGGAATCCATCTCATTCGTCCAAGCGATTGAAGACGGCTGGGCAACGACGATGAGCGGATCAACCACCATCGGCATCAACATCGCGGGCGCGATTGATATCGAATCCGAGAAAGCGAAGATCCAAAAGGAAACCGCGGAGATTGAGAAGTACGTGTCGAGCCTGGAAGCTCAGTTATCAAACGACGAATTTACATCCAAGGCGCCGGATCACGTCGTCGGTCAGATGAAAGGGAAGCTCGGAGAGGGGAAGGTCAAGCTCGCCGCGCTCCGGGATCGGCTGGGGAAGCTGGG
>CAYMPS010000061.1:5152-7036 GCA_964392485.1 uncultured Gammaproteobacteria bacterium
CCGTTCGGGAACGACGGAGCCGCCCGCCTGCGTCGCACTTGTCCGCCGTAGGCGTATTCGATACCCTACAAGATGCTATGACAAAGCCGAATACCGATGCGCGAGAGGTGAAGCTCTTCCTGGAACGGGGGATCGCGAATTTCTATCCGAGCGACACGGCCGTGGAAAAAGCGCTCCGGTCCGGCAAACGGCTTAAGATCTACTCCGGCATTGATCCGACGGGTCCCACGCTCCATTTGGGACATGCGATCGTATTTCGAAAGTTAGCGGAACTTCAAAGGCTGGGGCATGAAGTCATCATGCTCATCGGGGACTTCACGGCCATGATCGGAGATCCCACGGATAAAGCGGCTACGCGAAAAAAGCTCACGCGCAAGGAGGTCCTCGCAAATTGCAAGAACTACAAGAAGCAGGCATCCAAGTTCCTCTCGTTCTCCGGAGCGAACGCGGCCAAGCTCGTGTTCAATTCCACGTGGCTCGGGAAGATGAGCTTCGGAGACGTCGTGGAACTCGCGTCGCACTTCACAGTCCAGCAGATGATGGTAAGAGATATGTTCGAAAGAAGGTTGAGAGGGACTATTTATTGTGCGAATTGTTTGAAGGAATTTCCGGCGCCATATCCAGATATCATTCAGCGAGGTGATGCTTGGACTTTTGAAGGTTGGAAGGAAGGAAAATTTAAATGTCCGAATTGCAAGAGCGTTGTTGATTTAAATAGCGCCAGAACGGGTCACTATTCTTCACCAAAGCCTGTCTACCTCCACGAGTTCCTGTACCCGCTCATGCAGGGATACGATTCGGTTGCCATGGACGTAGACATGGAGATCGGCGGGAACGACCAGACCTTCAACATGCTGGCCGGCCGGACGCTCTTAAAGGAGATGAAAGGAAAAGAGAAGTTCGTGGTCACAACCGTGCTTCTGGAAGATTCGAGCGGAAAGAAGATGGGCAAGACGGAAGGGAACATGATTACGCTTGAGGATGGCCCCGAAGAGATGTACGGCAAGGTCATGAGCTGGACCGACGGCATGATCATTCCGGGATTTCGATTATGCACGGACGTTTCGGAGAGTGAGATCGACCGGATCGAGGATCTCATCAAAAAGGGAGGGAACCCGGTTGCGTATAAGCATCAGCTCGCCAAGGAAGTCGTTACCCTCTTCCATTCGCCCAAGGCCGCGCAGGCCGCGGCGGATCATTTTCTGAAGGTCCATAAGAGCCATGAGGCGCCGGAAGATATGCCTGCGATCACGGTCAAAAAGGGCATGACGCTCGTTGAAGCGCTCGTTGCATCAAATCTCGTTTCATCCAAAACAGATGCGCGTCGACAGATCGAACAGGGAGGTGTTAAAGCCGACGGGAAGGTTGTGAAGGATGTTGATGCGATGGCGAAGAAAGGCTCGATCATCCAAAAAGGCAAACGGCATTTCGTAAAGCTTGCGTAGGTGCGTAGGTGCGTTGTAGGGGCGCACAGCTGTGCGCCCCTACAAACGCCATGACCGTACGATGCGCCACATCCGCGTCTGTGTTATAACGTACCGACTATATGACAAATCTCTGGTATCTCGTACGCGACCACATCGCTCAACGCGTGAGTGCGATTTTGGGCGTTCAGGTGAAAGCGGAAGATATCATGCGTCCGCCCAAGCCCGATATGGGAGATCTCTCCTTCGGCTGTTTTCAGGTGGCAAAAACATTGAATGCGAATCCTTCGGAAATTGCAAAAAGGGTCGTTTCCGAGTTCGGATCAGACATGCGGCTCGTGGAAAAAGTGGAAGCGCAGGGGCCGTTCGTCAACGTATCAATCGCAACGGGGGAGTTCATTCATCAGCTCGTCCTTGATTTGGAGGCTGCGGGCGATCGGTACGCCGCTACGGATCAGGG
>CAYMPS010000062.1:0-6866 GCA_964392485.1 uncultured Gammaproteobacteria bacterium
TATTTTTCGATCCTGTTGATTATTCGCAAGCCTCTTTGCCTTCCGCCGAAAGCTCCATGCGGGAAAAGCGCGCAACCACGATCTTCTCCCCGATGGTCGCGATCTTCTCATCGATGAGCTGGGCGATGGTCTTGCCATCATCCTTGATCCATTGCTGGTTCAAAAGGCAGATTTCCTGATACCACTTGCTCATCTTGCCTTCCACGATCTTTTCCTTGATGTCATCCGGCTTGCCCGCGAGATCATCCGCGCTCATGAACGCGGCTTTCTCGTTCTCGACGACGTCCGCCGGAATCTGCTCCGGCGAAACGTAGCGCGGGCTCATGGCAACGACCTGCATGGCGATGTCGTGCACGAGTTCCTTGAATTCCGGGTTGCGCGCCACGAAATCCGTCTCGCACTGCACCTCCACGATCGCGCCCACGCTGCCGTTGGCGTGCACGTAAGCATCCACGAGCCCTTCGGCGGTTTGGCGCTCCGCACTCTTCTTGGCCGCCTTGGCCGCACCCTTCTTCCGGAGAACCTCAATGGCCTGCTCGACGTTTCCGTCGGCTTCTTCGAGTGCATTCTTACAATCTACGATGCCGGCTCCGGTTCGCGCACGGAGGTCGGCAACGGTTTTCGCGTCAATCATAGTCGAATTTGGAATTTAGAATTCGGAATATGGAATTTGAAATGAATTATATGGCTATCTGATGGATATTCCAAATTCTAAATTCCAAATTCCACTCTTATACTGTTTATGTCACCGAGCGGGTTTTGATTATTCCTCTCGTTTCATGCGCGATGCCGGAGAAACGAGCGTTCCGCCCAAGCGCGCACGATTTCGTTCCCATTCGTCATGTCCTTCTTTGATGGCGGCGGAAACCGTGGATGCGATCATCTCGATAGACTTGACCGCATCGTCATTCGCGGGAATCGGATATGCCACATCTGATGGATTGACGTTCGTATCGCAGATGGCGATGATTTTGACGCCGCGGCGTTCCGCTTCTTGAAGGGCGGTTTTATCTTTCCGAATATCAAGAATGAACACGGCATCCGGAATGCGCGTCATGTTCTGGAGTCCGCCGATCTTCTCGTCGTACGCTTGGACCTGCTCGCTGAACTTCAGCTGCTCGAGCTTCGTGTACTTCCCGAGCTCGCCCTTTTCAAGATTGCGCTTCAGATCCTTATACTTGCGAAGGAGCTGCGCCAAGTTTACGTAGTTCGTGAGCGTCCCGCCGAGCCAGCGTTTGTTCACGTACGGCATGCCGCACGCTTCCGCGGCTTTCGCCACGATGTCGACGGCTTGCCGCTTGGTGCCGACAAACAGAATCGTACCGCCACGGGCGGCGATCTGCTTTGCGAACGCGCAGGCTTTTTCCAGCCGCTCGCGCGTAGCCTCTAAATTAATGATATGGATTCCCTGACGGTCGCCGAAGATGAACTTCTCCATCTTCGGATGCCACTTGGACTTCTGGTGTCCGAAGTGCACCCCCGCCTGGAGCATCTCTAAGAGAGATGGAATGGTAGGCATAGATAATTGTTCTTTTTAGCCTCTCAATCGCCTTCCACGGAACCCGGATCGTACCATGCGACCGGGCAAGGCCGCGAAATAGGGAGATTGATGTGTGATTTATGGCTCGGAATGGATTTCCGAGGTGGGAAGAGATTAGCAAAAAGCCGGATTTTTGGCAAGAAGAAGGAAGTTAGGGGGTGCTCTCATCCCTAACTCCCTGCAAAAAAGGGACTCTCGATCTTAAAAGAGAAATCGGGTTCTCATTCTCCCTCTCCCCACAACCACTTCTCATTCCTGACCCGCTCCGACAGCTCCCACGCGTCCCCGTGCGACAGCATGCCGAGATACGACTGGAGCGTTGGATCTTCCGGACATTCTCGTATCCGCGCAAGCATCCGCCTCTTTGTCGTTCTTCTTGGCACGCGATGGCGCGGGAAATGCACCCAACCCAAAAAGTCCGTGCCGGAAGCTACGGTTTGTAAAAAGACTTTGCTTGGATGAAGGGTGAGCTTGAGCCGTTCCTGCAGGAATAACTTGATAAGAGGAAGAAACGAGATGAGACGCTCTTTGTCATGCGACAGGAACACAAAATCATCGGCATACCGAATATAGAAGGGCGCATGTAAAAACCGCTTCACGAACTGGTCCAGCTCGTTCATGTAGATGTTTGCAAACAGCTGGGAGGTGAGATTGCCCAATGGAAGACCCCCTCGGCTCCGCTCGGGGTAGGCTTTACCCGGCAACGCTTCAAAGCTCCTGATGATGCGGGAAAGAAGATCAAGTAAGGACTGATCCGTTATTCGTTCTGCAAGGATTGAAAGTAAGATGTTGTGGTCAATGCTCGCAAAAAACTTCCTGATATCACATTTGAGCGCCCAGCAGGTGCGGGTGTGGTTCGTTGACGCTTTTCGCGCCATGGTTCGAAACCGATCCAGCGCTTTATGCACGCCTCTCCCTTCCCTGCAGGAAAACGAATCCGCGATGAACAGGCGGTCATAAAAGGGATAAAGCAGGCGATGGATGGCATGATGGAGCAGACGATCACGGACGCTGGCCTTATGGATATCCCGCGGCTTAGGATCGGAGATGCGGAAGTGGACGTACGGACCGTGGCGATAGCTTCCGTCCGTCAAATCCTCATGCAGTACCATGATTCCATCAGCGAGGCACTCGCCAAACAAACGCACGTCTTCCTTGTTTCGCTTCCCCAAGATAAACTCCTCCCATGCGGCGCAGAGATTCTCAAGAGAAGCGACCTCCTGAAGCGTAATCGGACAATGCGTTTTCATAACGATAAATGACAAGTCAGCTTATGATACCCCCCCCCAGCCAAACCCAAGTCAAGTTCACAGCCTCCGGTGCTTCGGAAAACCATGGAGGCGTATAAGGTGTGGCATAAACAACTCCAAAAATTTCCACGGCCGTCACGTTACTCCATCGGGATGCGAATAGACGGACTTTTCATCAACCTTCTCGAAACGCTTCTTTCCGCCAGCTATGCCCCAGCCGCGCAAAAAACAGCTATTTTGGATGCCGCTTCGAAGGAATTGGACAGCGTCAAGTTGTTGTTGCAGGTGGCCTGGGAATTAAAACTAATGGATCATAAAGCGTTTGCCGGCATTTCCAATCCAATCCATGAAGTAGGAAAAATGCTGGGCGGATGGCGAAAACACGTGAACGAAAAACGCCCCGGATAAAACGGAGCGCATCCATGCAGAGGCTTGCGGGAGGGCAACGCAACGATCGTTCGCGTTCAGCTGGTTCTCGGGGTTACGCCAGTTCAGGTTGAGCTTGCGCTTGCCGTCGTTCTGCCACAGTTCGGGCGAGTTCAGGTTACCGTCGGAATCGCGCCAAGAGGAACCGCATCGCGTCACGAACCATCCGATTCACCGCCGGTTGACTTCTCTCCCGGCTGAATTTTATACGGGGCATTAAGCCCGCGAGCCCGCGACGCCAAGCATCTACAATTTTGGGATATCAAGCTTCCACGCTGGCGCGAGACGTATCCGGCGCCATTCCGGGGGCGGCCAAGTTATCCAGAATCGCATCGCCCAAAACCGTGGTCAGAGGCTGACATGCGTTCCACGCAAAAAATAGCACGCTTCGCAAAAATAAAGAAGGGTTCTCACCACGTAGTGAGAACCCTTCGGCGGACCAAGGACAAAAGGGTTCTTGTCCAAGGTCCAAGCGTTCAAGCGCCCGCTTGCGGGAGGGCAACGCAACGAGCGCTCGCGTACAGCCGGTACTCGGGGCTACGCCAGTCCAGGTCGAGCCTGCGCTCGCCGCCGCGCTGCCACAGTTCGGGCGAGCCCCGGTTACCGTCGGAATCGCGCCAAGAGGAACCCATTCCGACGATGTAATAGGCGTACTGAAGATGCGGGTACCGCGCTCCGATTGCCAGCGTTTCCGCGACGCCGAGCTGTTGGAGACGGTTCGCTTCCATCTCCGCTTCCTGATCCTTGAAGGTGATTCCTTCGCGGTACGGAGGGATGAGCAGAACGGTCGTAGAGTACCGGGGTTCCGGCACGTCGCGGTTGATCGGGAAGCGGTCTTCCGTGATGTTCTCTCGGGCCTCACCCTCGTTAGCATACTTGCCGCGGCGGATCATCTCTTCCATCGAGAGGGAAATGTCCATATCAAGCGACAAGGCGATCGTACCCTTGGGGTAGGCCGGACCAACGAGATCAACGAAGCCCCTCTGGTCTTTCTCGGCGAGCGCTCGTAAACCGTCCATGGTGCGCTGGAATGGAACGGAACCCTTCAGCACGCGGATCCCCATATCCTGAATGCGTCTGCTGTAATGGCCGAATTGTTCGTCGGTGACAGCTCTCGTCATGACAAACTCCTTGTTTTCACCGTCGGTACGTCCGTTGAGCGACCATTCGCTCGCGGGATTTCCCTTTTTGTCATAAACGGCTTTCTTGACCTGAACCATCGGGTCAACAAAGCTGTTTCTGACGGGATTTTGCCCTATTGTAAGGAACGAAATTACTATAGCACGATTCTATTAATTTGTCAAGTATCTTTTACTTTAATTAACCACTCACTTTTTTAGCTCTTTCTCCGCCTCCTCCAGCTGCTCCGGCGTGCCCACGGGCATCCAGAAGCGCGCGCGGATGCCTTTGACCGGAAATCCACGTTCCACGATCTGCGGAACGGCGTGCGGGATGCTCCACTCGTCCGTCTTGCCGGGCGAAAGCACGGGCTCGGTGTCGAACCATGAGCGTCCCAGGTGATACGCTCCCACGTTTAAATTCACTTGCGGACCCGGCTCGATCTGTTCCATGCCGGCAATGATCCCCCGCTCATCAATGACCCATGCGTCCGCACTCCCTCCCCACGCCATTCGTTTATATAAAAGCGCATGTTGATATTTCAGGAGTTCCGCAAAATCCTCTCCGACGTACACGTCATCGCCGTTTAAAACCAAAAAATGATCGGATCGGATGGAGGATTGCGCGCACCGCAATGCACCTCCGGTTCCGTTCAGAACGCCCTGCTCAACGTACACGACTTCCCGATCATCCAGACGGGTGCCGATACGCTCTTTGATGATATTCCCAAGGTAACCGACGATGAGAATGATACGGTCAACCTCGGACGGGAGCGCGTCCAATGTCCGCTCGAGCGACGAACGCCCGCAAATCGGAACGAGCGGCTTCGGGATCGAATCCGTGATCGGTCGAAGCCGGGTCCCCTTTCCGGCGCACATGATGATGGCATCCATATGGCAGATAGTCGTACAGTCGTGAAGTTTTCAGAATAGACTCTACGACTATACGACTTCACGACTTCACGACTCCTCTTCCCCTTCCTTCCCCCGCTTCAGCGCGTTGATAATCGTATCCATATCACCGTCGAGAATGGTATCGATGTTATGCCAGGAGTGTTTGATGCGATGATCCGTAATGCGGTCCTGAGGATAGTTATACGTTCGGATCTTCTCGCTCCGCTCCCCGGTGCCGATCTGCGTGCGGCGATCCGCATCAATCTCCGCCCGTTGCTTGGCCTCCTGCGCTTCCCAAATGCGCGCGCGGAGAATCTGCATGGCGCGCTCCCTGTTCTGAACCTGAGAACGCTCGTCCTGACAAGAAGCCACGATGCCCGTGGGCTCGTGCGTAATGCGTACGGCCGAGTACGTGGTGTTCACGGACTGGCCGCCCTTGCCGCCGGCGCAGAACGTGTCGATGCGAAGGTCTTTCTGATCGATCTGGACTTCCGTTTCCTCGATCTCCGGGAGCACGGCCACGGTTGCCGTGGACGTATGGATGCGTCCCTGCTTTTCCGTGACGGGGATGCGCTGAACGCGGTGCACGCCGCTCTCGTATTTGAGCCGGCCATAGGCGCCTTCACCGGCAACCATAAAAATGACTTCCTTATATCCGCCGGCCTCGGAACGCGACTCGGATACGAGTTGGGTTTTCCAGCCCATACGCTCCGCATACCGCGCGATCATGCGAAAGAGATCTTCCGCAAACAGCGATGCCTCATCCCCGCCGGTTCCGGCGCGAATCTCAATGATGACATCATTCATGTCATGCGGCTCCGGCGGCACGAGCGCCGTCTCAAACGCTTCTTCGGCCGCAGAGAGGTCTATGGCGATCCGCTCAAGCTCCGCGGTTCCAAGCTTCGCCATTTCTTCATCTCCGGAAGCGATCGCTTCCTCAGCATCCGCTTTGGCCTGAACGAGCTTTTTCCATTCCTTCCCGACGGAAACCACATCTTTGGCGTGCTTATACGCAACGCTAACCTCACGCAGAATGTTCTGGTTGCTGAGTGTTTCCGGAGCGGCAATGCGCTCCTCGAGTTCTGCGAGCTCTTTCTTCGCTTGATCAAGAGCTTTGTTCATTTCATTAATCGTCATAAGTTCGTTGAGAGCGAAGTAAGTATAAATGATGGGCTGCAAATCCCCTAAACCCCAACCCCCTAACTCCCCAACCCCCTAACTCCCTAACATAATACAAAATCCCGATGTGCTCGGGATCTCGCATTTCTAACAAATCTAAGCTTCGGAATCCTTGATGAGGCCCGTCGCCTGCTTCTTGGCCTTCTTCTCGGCCTTCTGTTTGGCGCGCTTTTCGGTTTTCGCCTTTTTGCCACCACGGGCCGTTTCTCCCTTCTTGGCCGCGCGCTCCGCGAACTTCTCCACGCGCCGCGCCGTATCGACGAGCTTCTGCTTGCCCGTGTAGAACGGGTGGCATGCGGAACAGAGCTCCACGCGGGTCTCTTTGACCGTGGAACCGACCTTCATGTTATTACCACAGGCGCACGTAATCACGGCGTCCGCGTGGTATTCCGGGTGGATGTCCTTCTTCATAAGCGGGAGGAATGTACCAGAAAGCTCTTTTTTTGGCAAGATCCGCCG
>CAYMPS010000063.1:0-2475 GCA_964392485.1 uncultured Gammaproteobacteria bacterium
TCCTCCGGCGGCGTTCCGAAACGCATGAATCCGCCTCCGGGCATCTGATCATCCCCTTCCGGTCGAATTTGGATCATGGAGGCCGTGATGCTCCCATCAGCATTGGAAGATCCGGTTACGATGACGCTCGTGCCTTCCGAAAGATCATCCGCCGTTCCCTCGGCCATCATGCCGATGTTCGTGGAAGATGCGAGTAAGACGATTTTTGATCCCCCGTCTTGGAGGCTCAATGTGACGCTCGTATCGTCCTTTGATACGACTTCACCCGCCGTCATTCCGCCGTTCGCGGCATCGCGGCGAATTCCCTGCTGGCCGCCGGTAAAACTTCCGACACGGCCTCCGGTTTGTTGCGCAAAAAAGTCGCGCGCAGATGCGGGTTGTCGACTTTTCTGGTACTGCATGCCGCCGTAGAATGATCCGCCTGCGATCGCGACGGCTCCGACGACGAGGAAGAGGTAAAGGTTCTTTTTCATAGAGTTTGTTAAGTTACAGATTACAGGTTGCAGAAAAGCGTCTGTCGCCTGCAACCTATAACCTACAACCTATTCATACCGGAGCGCCTGAATCGGATTCAACTGCGCCGCCCTTCGTGCGGGATAGTATCCGAAAATCAGACCGATGGCGATGGACACGCCGGCCGCAAGTCCGACGGACGTCCATGATACGGATGTTGCCGTTCCGGAAAACGCACTGATCCCTTTTGCCGCGCCGTAGCCCAACAGAATACCTACAAGTCCTCCGATGAGCGTAAGCAGAATGGCTTCCCCGAGGAACTGTGTAACGATCTCCGCCTTTTGCGCTCCAATGGCCTGCCGCAATCCGATCTCGCGCGTCCGTTCCGTCACCGTCGTCAGCATCATATTCATGATCCCGATCCCTCCCACGAGGAGCGAAATACCGGCAATGGACGCGAGGAGCATCGTAAACGTATCCGTCACGCTCGACGCCATACTCACGATATCCGACTGGTTCATCACGGAAAAATCGGCGAGCATCGGATCGGAAATCTTATGGCGCCGCAGGAGCATCTCCGTCACGGATTCCTGCGCGAGCGCCATGGACGCCTGATCAACGGCTTTGACGCTGATCGTACTCACACTGTCGCTTCCGGCAAGGTACGTGGACATGGTCGCGACCGGTATGTAGATGACGTCGTCCTGATTGCTGAATCCGCTCCCTCCTTTACTCTCCGTCACGCCGACGACGGTAAAATTGATGCCGTTGACTCGAATCTTCTCCCCGATCGGCGACGAACCTTCGCCGAACAGATCGTCCCGCGTTGTCGGACCGAGAACGGCCACTTTGGAGCGCGATCGTTCCTGTGCGTCCGTAAAGAACGTCCCGAGCTCAACCGTAACGTTCCGTACGTCCGTATATGCGGACGTCGTTCCCGTAATCTGCGTATTCGTGTTATTCGACCCGGCCGTTACCTGATACCGACGGGATGACTCGGGTGCCACGGCGCCGATGTACTCCGCCTCCGTCAAAGCCTCCGCATCATCCAGCGTCAGCGTAGTCGCGGATCCGCGGCCGGAACTGACGAACGACCCCGCTCCCCGTTGCGCGCCCGGCATGATCATGAGCAAATTCGAGCCGATGGATTCAATGTTGGATTCGATCTGCGATTTCGCACCCTGCCCGATGGAAACCATGGCGATGACGGAGGCGATGCCGATGACGATGCCGAGCATGGTCAATCCGGACCGAACCTTGTTCGATGATATGCTTAAGAACATTTCATCCAATTGATCTGTAAATCTCATACGTGTGCGGGTTCGTGGCGATACGGGGATTCCCCTTCAACGAGAAGGCCGTCACGAACGGTAAGGATACGCTCCGCATGTTCAGCCACATACGGTTCATGCGTGATGAGGACGACGGTTCGTCCACCGTCGTTTAAACGACGGAATGTTTCGAGTACATGATCACCGGTTGCGCTGTCCAAGTTTCCGGTCGGTTCGTCCGCGAGGATGATCGCCGGGTCATTGACCAGCGCACGCGCAATGGCCACGCGCTGCATCTGCCCGCCGGACAGCTGATTCGAATGGTGTAAAAACAACGATTCCTCAATGCCGGACTCCGTAAGCGCCTGCGCCGCACGCTCCTCGCGCTTTGAACGCTCCATGCCGGCGTACACGAGCGGCAATGCCACATTGCGCAAAACAGTTGCGCGCGGGAGGAGATGAAACGCTTGAAATACGAACCCGATTTTCGTTTTTCGGATGTTGGCGAGATCATCCTGCGCCAGCGCGGATACGTCCTGACCGTCGAGCGTATAGGAACCGCCCGTTGGCGTGTCGAGCGCACCGAGGATGTGCATGAGCGTGGACTTGCCTGATCCGGACGGCCCCATGATCGCAACGTATTCTCCGCGTTCAATACGAAACGTCACACCTTTCAGGACGTGCGTGACGTTCTCTCCGTTCACATAGTCCTTGCGGACATCGCGGATATCAATCATAGATGGCGGCTGGC
>CAYMPS010000063.1:2575-6855 GCA_964392485.1 uncultured Gammaproteobacteria bacterium
TGGCGGCTGGCGCTCGGAGAAGAGACGCCTGCCACAATAGCCAGATGTGTCAGCATCATCGGCCGATGAAGCGCATATTCCCGCCGCCTAAACCGCCGACACCCGGAACTCCCGTCCCGTTCGAAGCGGATGTTACGGCTTCGGCCGTGGACTGAATGATGCGTGTAATGATATACATCCCTTCGCTGATCCCGCTCAAAATTTCCGTGTTTTGATCATCCGCCAATCCCGTTTCAACGGGCACGAGTTCAGGATCTGTTTCCGATGTCACACCTTCGGGCGATGCCGCATCTTCCGCAGAGACATCCGGAAGCGTCTGAACGGCATAGCCGGATCCATACGACTTCAGGGCGCCGTTCGAAACGACGAGCGCGTCCATGCGTGAATCCGCGATGATGGAAGCGCTCACGCTCATGCCCGGAAGAATCCGCTCATCGTCCGTGGTAAAGGCGATCGTGATGCCGAATCCGACCACGCCCTGTTCCGCGGTTCCAACGGCATCCACCTCGCCCACAACGCCCGCAATCGTAATGTCCGGCACGGCGTCAAACGCCATCGTCACCTTTTGTCCGACCTTGATCTTCGCGATATCAACTTCGTTCAGCGTAATCTTCGCCACCTTTGATTTGGTCACGATCGTCGCGAGGACGGTAGACGGAGAAGCCGGATCCGCAACGTGCGCTTCGACGCCCGTGATAATGCCGTCGAACGGCGCGCGAACCGTGTAATCATTCAGTTCTTCCTGTGCATCCGAGAGTCTGTTCCGCGCGGCCTCAAGCGAAGATTCGCGCTGGGCGACCGTGTTCTTTGCGACGGCGATATCCGTATCATCCGTTCCGTTCACGAGCTTATCGAGTGCGGCGCGCGCTTCCACAACGCGTTCTTCCGCCGTGGCGATATCCCCCGCATCCGCTCCGCGCTTTGCTTTCTCCAAACTCAGACGAGCCGTCTCAAGGGTTGCGTCCGCTGTCTCAAACGAGACGCGCGCTTGATCAACGGATCGCTGTTCGCTCAGAATCGCCGTGGCTTTTGAAGCCATACTCGTTCGATTCGACTGCATAGATGTTTTGAGCGCATCAATCTGATTCTGGTTCAAGGCATACGACTCCGGCGTATATGCGAGCACCACTTCCACATCTCGAATGAGAATCTCCATCTCATCCAGCGCATCAAGCACCTGTTCCAATCCCGCATCCACATCCTCCAACGGCGTTCCCGTGAGTGCCATGGCATCCGAGGCATCAATGAGATCGTTCACCGTATCCCGTACGATATAGTAGCTCACCGTAGCATTCGAGACGGCGCTCGACTTTAACAAACCGAGGTAGGATTCGTAATCATCGTTCGCATGAATATTATCAATGCCTAAAATTTCATCCGCATCCGAAAGAGACGTTTTCAGACTCTGAACCGTGGACTTGAAGACAGCCACGGCATCATCATACGCTATACGCACGGTCTTTGGCGTTTTTCCGTCACTTTCCATTTCCGTATTGCGCAGTGCGCTCTCATACGCGGCTTCCGCTTGGCGGACGGCGATCTCGTCCGGACCGGACTGCAGATCTTCCAAGCTTCTCATTGCCTGATTCAGGGTATGTTCGGCTTTGATCACGTCCAAATTATCCGCCGAGTCTTCCAGCTTCTGCAAAGACAGATTCGCGGAAACGAGTGAGAGCTCCGCATCGCGGACGGACAAATTCGCATCGCGGACGGCTTTGACCGCGTCCGATCGGTCGATCTCAAATAACGGCGTCCCCGCACTGACTTCTTCCCCTGAACGAATGAGAACAGCGACGACATCTCCGGATACGCTCGGCTTCAAATCAATTTGCGATTCCCCGTACACCTGACCGCTTCCGCTCACCGTCGCGATAACGGACCCGCGGGAAACCGCTTCCATCACGTACCGCGTCGGTTCCGGCGCCTTGGTCGATTGAACACCGACAATGGTACCCGTGACTGCCACGATGGACATGGCCGCAATGACGGATTTCTTCTTCGCGGCCTTCTTGATGCGTTGGATCATAATTGTTGAGGCATTTGGCATTAGCGTTTAGCATTTGTCCGAATCGCCCCTCCAAAATCTCTAAGACATGATATGCGTAAGCCCTTGATTCATGCCTTGTATTGCCACAAATCCCGTCCTCCGTCAATGCGGGAATCGACTTTAAAAACAGGCGTTTATCACGACTTCATATACGCAATCAAAGGCGATATTCTTTCAAAATATCATGTTCGGTTGTCATGTTTTACGCTTTATTACAAAGGGCATTCGGAGAGATGATGGCGAGATATCAGTACACCGGCCACCTAATGACCCAATCGCCGAAACCTAATAAAGGATTGAAATAATTCAAAAAATTGAAAGGATTGAAATTATTTCAATTATTTCAATTTGATTTAATACCTTTCGAAATACCCATTTTCACGATGCCCCCGTTGCCAGCTGACCGCATGCCGCGTGAATATCCTCACCGAATGACTGGCGCTGCGTGGCGGATACGCCCCTATCGTGAAGCCATCCGAGAAACGCGTGGCGCACATCGCTGTTCGAAGCCGTATACACGTCCGTATCGTGATACTTGATGAGATTGACGTGGTAGAGGCGATGATTCTCTTCGAGGAGATCCGCGAGCGCGTCCGCATCTTCATGGGAATCATTCACACCTTTGAGCAAAAGGTATTCAAACATCACTTTTCGATTCGTCTTCTTCGCATACGTGCGAACGGCGTCCATGAGCGCATCGATGGGGTATGCCGCATTCACAGGCATGATCTTTGAACGAACATTCGCAATTGCCGCGTGCAGGGAAATCGCAAGGTTCACCTGCTCCGGCTCGTCCGCGAGTTTGAGGATGCCGGGAACGATGCCGCACGTGGAAATACTGATATGTCGCGCGCCGAGGTTAAATCCTTCCGGATCATTCAACAGCCGGACGGAGCGCATGACTTCGTCGTAGTTATGCATGGGCTCTCCCATGCCCATGTACACAACGTTCGTCACCTTCTTTTCAACCTTCTTCAACCAGCGTGCGGCATGGATCACCTGCTCGAATATCTCCTCAGCCGTCAGGTTGCGTTTGAATCCCATTTTTCCCGTGGCGCAGAATGAACAGGCCATGGGGCACCCGACCTGCGACGAAACGCACACCGTATTCCGTCCGTCTTCGTGGCGCATGATCACGGTTTCAATGAAAGCTCCGTCCCGGCATTCAAATAAAAACTTGACCGCATGATGCGTTTCACCTTCCAGAATTTGTTTACACGTCAATTCATCCCACGGAATAAGCTTCACCGCCTCCTCTCGAAGCGCCTTTGGCCAAGGCGTTACACCTTCCCAAGACTCGTTTAGGGAAAGAATGAACGCCTGCTTGACTTGCATCGCCCGATAGCCGGATTCCTTCCGTTCTTCCAAAAAATGTATAAGACGGTTTACATTCATAATGCCCCATTATACCCCCATTCGCGCATTTTATCAAGGTTTTATAGGCTTTACCGCACATCACCATCTATCCACATTTACAGAGAGTATTTATCTTTTTTCGTATATATGCCATATTACTGTCAATAAATTGCACGTATATCTTAGAAGGTAGTCACTTTAAAGCATATATTTTTAATTCAGCAATTTAATTCTTTCAAAGATCATACTATGAATGGAATCATCAAAAAGCTCACCGATCGAGGTTTCGGCTTCATCGGAGCAGAAGGCCAGGAGAAGGATCTCTTCTTCCACGGCAAGTCGCTGGAAGGCGTAGAGTTCGATGAGCTTCGCGAAGGCGATGCGGTTTCCTTTGACGTCGAGAACGGCGAAAAGGGTCCTGCGGCCGTCAACGTGAAGCGCGTCTAAGTACTCGCCTCAACGCAAAAAGTCTCTCGCAAGAGAGGCTTTTTGTTTTTAGGATGATTGCGGCCGGCGGGGAAGGTAAGGACATTTCAGCCAAAAGCCAGATGCCAGATGCAAGTCGCCGATAGCCAGCCGCCAGCCGCCTGTGTTACCGTTCCCCCATGAAACAAGCAGATGATCCGCTCCACGGAGTGACGCTCAAAGCGATGGTTGAGTTCCTCGTCGACCGATACGGATGGGAAGATTTGGGCAAGCGCATTAAGATCAAGTGCTTTACGGACAATCCGAGCGTGAATTCAAGTCTGACGTTTTTGCGAAAGACACCTTGGGCGCGCGATAAGGTGGAGATGCTCTACATCCGCACGATTGATCCGGGATACCGAAAAATGTCTCAAAAGAAGTATGGGGACATCAGGCTTTAAAGAAACGGAAT
>CAYMPS010000064.1:0-6526 GCA_964392485.1 uncultured Gammaproteobacteria bacterium
GAGGAAATGCGAACATGAAAGATATTGATCTGACGGATGAACCTTTTCCGTTTTTGAATGAATTTCGCGATGTAGCACCTTTATAGAAGGTGCGATTTCGTAATGGCGAATGACGTGGACATGCCTCCCGTCGAAGCGGATGGTCCCGAAATAATAAATAACATGGTTATGGCACCTGTAGGGGCGCACAGCTGTGCGCCCCTACGGCAAACCGTGTGCGATACCTGTGCGCCCCTACAGCCGACCGTGCGCCGGCCATCCCGTGTCTCTACCAGCTCCCGCCGCCGCCGCCGCCGAAGCCGCCGCCTCCACCGCCTCCGGAAAATCCCGACCCGCCGGACCCGGCTGATGACGGGGGCGTAAACGCCGTGCTCGCGGCCTGCGCGTCAAACCCGTGCATGGTATTCGCGAAGTAGATTGTGTTCCACGTCGTCATGCCTGATGCGTACTGCGGAGGCGGAACGTCGATACCCTCGAACTGCTTGGCCCAGGCCGCCTCCACGCCGAAGGCGATGGCGTACGGAAGGAAGGCGTGGAACTGCTCCGGCTTCACCTCCGGCGCGTTGTGGAATTTGAGACGGTCTTTTTCCGTAACGGAAAGGAACCATTTGAATCCTGCGACTTCTTCCAGAGCAATCGCCCCTTCCTTCGTTTTCGACGGCATGAACCAGCCAAAGACCATGATGATAACGGCCGAAGCGATGATTGATCCGATGCCGAGGAATCCAAGGCCCAGGAGCGGAATGAGCCAAAATCCCAATCCGACAATAACGGCCCCGGCAACCAGGTACGAAGCGCGAACGTTGTTCGGATTCGCGCCGAAGAGGTTCCGTTCCCGGAGCGATGCGAATGCCTGCTCCTTGGCCTTGGCGATATCCTTGTAGAACGTGCCTTTGAGATCCTGAAGATCCGTGCGCTCCTTTCCGTCAAAGATGCCTTCAAGGATCGTGCGCTCAAACGGCTTGAGGGCGTCGTCCGCCTCTTTCTGTTTGAGGAATGCGTACTCCTGGCTCTTCTTGCCCAGGAACCCCTCCTTTTCGCTGAATTCAATCTTCATGTACCCGCGCCGCGCCAAATCCAGCATGGTTGCCGTAATCGCCGCATGGCCGATGGACTGATTCTTCAGACCAACCATTTCCATGGGCGCTAATCCGCGCGTGGGATCGTATTGAGGAACGACCGTGCCCCTGCCTTTCGGATCCTTCCCCTTCTTGCGCCACAGGTAGAACATGACCGCGAATACGATGAACGGGAGCGCGAGGATTCCGTTGTCCATGACGATCTGTTTTACGCGTTCCGTGAACGCGGGCTCCTGAATGATCCCTTCGGGAAAACGGATGGCGATCGTGAGCCCTTCACTCGGCGCAAGACTCCGGCCGCTGATGAACTGAGCCGTGTTCGCCTGCGTGAGCGCCTGGCACGTCTGTTCCGTCGTACCGTAGGAACCGGTGAAGCAGGTCGTTTGGGACGTGTTCGCGTTAAAGTTCTCCGGCCCGACGATGCTGAAGGATGATTTGAGGATCGGAACCTCCCATTTGTCCCCGGTCACGTTCCAATAGAGCTCGGCTTCACTGTCGAAGAAGTTGATGGCGCGATCCGTCTGGTACGTGATGAGGTATTCATGCACTTCCGTAACGGTTTCGTCCGGGTCGCCGATCTTAATCATGAACGTCGGCGACATTGACTGAACGTCATACGGAACCGGTAACCCGTCCATGGTCACTTCCTTCAATTCCAATCGGAGCCTGTACGTCCCGCCGTCCCGTTTGTACTTCGTCGGAATTTCACGGTAGATGCCATGGCGTTCATTCCTTCCGAAGTCGTACGTAATCCGCTCCGTAACCGTAAGCGTCCGGTCGCTGTTGAGCGTGGCAACGCTCTGAAAAACCCGAACGGCCTCGTCATGCTGCGCGGATGCGATTGATGGGATGAGGAGTGCCGCGGATGCGAGCACGATTGTGAAAAAATGGCGCATAGTTGAAAGGAATATCGAATATCGAATGTCGGATGTCTAAAAAGCGCCACAGAGACGCCCGGTGTCGAAACGAGGCTTTCGATATTCGATATTGGACATTCGATATTTCATTTCAGATATTCTTTTCTCCCACTCAGCTTGTGGACATGGTACCATATGGCACATATGAAGCATGGGGCATTTCGTAAACGCTCGGGACCGGACATCATCAGCATCGGTTCGGGCGTCATTGACCACTACGCGCGGAGCGGTGCGTTCGAGCTCAAGCGCGACGCTCACGCGCCGGCCGGGTACGATACCTGCTTTCCCCTGGGCGCCAAGCTGAAGATGGATGAAATTGTCATGCAAACCGGAGGAGGCGCCACGAATGCCGCCGTTACATTTAGCCACCTGGGACTGAAAACCGCAACCGTCTGCCGCGTTGGAAACGATGCGCTCGGAAATATCGTAAAAACGGAGCTCGCATCAGAAGGGATCGATACGAGCCTCGTCCAGACGGATAAGAAGATCGGAACCGGACAGAGCATCATCCTCCTGGCGGATATCGGCTATCGGAGCATCTTGGTCTACCGGGGAGCGAGCGCTCAGATCAGCCGACTGGAAATTCCGTGGAAAAAAATGGAGCCTCGCTGGTTCTACGTCACATCGCTCGGCGGCGACCTTGGACTCATGTCGCTCATCCTGGACCGTGCGGAAGCCATCGGCGCGAGCGTCTTCTGGAATCCCGGAGGCAGCGAACTCAAAAAAGGCATGCATAAGCTCAAACCGCTCATGCGGCGCGTTGATGTGTTTGACGTAAATCGCGAAGAAGCGGCCGAACTCACGGATCAGTCGCCGCGTCACCTCAGGAAGATCGTAAAAATCATCGGACTCCTGCCAAAGGTGGCGCTCATGGTGAGCGACGGGCCCAGAGGGGCGTACCTGCATACCAAGTGCTGTACGTGGTACGCGCCGCCGCTCCCGGGAAAGCGCGTAAACACGACTGGAGCCGGCGACGCCTTGGGGAGCGGATTCATCGCGGGCTTCCTCAAAACGTGCGACCTTGCCGTGGGGCTCAAAGTCGGCATGCTGAACGCCCTGGGCGTCATCACGACCATGGGAGCGAAGGGCGGTATCCTGGAATCCTGGCCGAACGAGAAGGTGTTGAATCGCGTGAAAGTGAAGCCGGCGAGATTGAGGGATTAATAGCTTGCATTTGGCTATTGGTATTCCTGCCGGCAGGCAGGTAGCATTTGGCCGCTGCGCGAAAAAAGCCAAATGCCAGACGCCAAATGCCAAAAGCTGTTTCGAATATGTTCAAACGCGTCGTAGAGACACTGAGCCGCTACCAACTCGGCATCATCATCGCGATGCTCGGATTGGGAATGTTCTTCCCGACTTTTTTTAAACCGCTCAATCCGCTGAACTCCACATTCCTGCAGATCATCATGTTCGGAACCGGCCTGCGGTTGGATTTCGGGGAAGTCGTTCGACAGCTCAAAGATTGGAAAACGCTCTTGCTCGCAAACGGCATGATGATGATCGGCATCCCGATCTTGATCAGCATTCCGCTGGGGATCTTTGCGCCGGATTGGTCGCTTCCCTTCATCATCGCCGCATCCATGCCCACGGGTCTCACGGCGCCGATCATCATCAGTTTTCTGGGCGGACGCACGTCCCTCGCCCTCCTCATGTCCGTTTCGACCTCGATCGTAGCGCCCATAACGATCCCCCTTGTCCTCAAGCTCCTGGCCGGTCACACCGTTTCCGTGAACGTACTCCCCATGATGTGGGAGATTACGTCCGTCATCATCATCCCGCTCGCCCTCGCCGGATTCATCCAATACAAGGCCGGCATTAAGAAGCTGGACAAGCACAGCGCGGCCATTTCTCTCGCAAACATTTCCGCCTTCGGACTCGTCGTGGCGTCCATCGCTTCCGCGAGCCTGGCCGACGGCGCGAGGAACTCCGCTTACAGCATCACGATCGACGGACTCATCATCGCTTTCCTCATGATGATCTTCTGGTTCGGTGTTGCGTGGCTCTCCACGTCATTCCTCACCTGGCGCGACAAGAAGGACAAGCTCACCATTGCGTTCTGCCTCATCTACATGAGCTACGCTTTGGCCATCTGGGTGGCGGATGAATTCTTCCGCGAAACGCAGATTGCTCCGAGGCTCATCGCCATCGTCATATTGGTCTTTGCGCTCTTTCCGGTATTCAAGCTCCTCTTCCCCAAGCATGAGAAAATCCTGGGGCCCATCTGTTTGATTGATAAGGTATAATGGACATTGCGCATTACGAATTACGCATTGCGCATTGATACTCAACATCACTCTTCAATAATTCGAAATGCGCAATGCGCAATAATCCCTATGGCCAACGTCCTCATCGCGTTCAACCCCGCAGGCTTCGCCGACGAAGCCGTTAAGATTCTCCGGAAAGCCCGGCACAAGGTGACGGTGCTCAAGCGCTCGCATAACATCCCGAGGAGGAAGCTCCTTAAAGCCGTCAAAGGCCGAGATGCGATCTTGACCCTGCTCTCGAATCGGATCGACGACAAGGTGTTCAAGGCCGCCGGACCCCAGCTCAAGATCGTGGCGAACTACGCCGTGGGCTTTAATAATGTGGACGTGAAGGCCGCAGCCAAGCGGGGCATCATCGTGACGAACACGCCGAGCAATGACGTGAACGAGTCCGTAGCCGAGCATACCTTCGCGCTCATGGTTGCATTGGCGCACCGCATTCCGGAAGCGCATATCTATACCACGCACGGGAAGTACAAAGGCTGGACCCCGGACCTCCTGATTGGCACGAACCTTAAAGGGAAGACGCTCGGATTGATCGGCGCGGGCCGGATCGGCACGGCAACGGCCGAACACGGCGTGAAAGGCTTTGGAATGAAGGTCGTGTACGCGGACATGAACCGGAATCCGTACATCGAAAAGAAGCTCAAGGCGAAGAAAGTCACCATGGATCGCCTGCTCCGAACCGCGGACTTCGTGAGCCTTCACGTGCCGCTCCTCCCCTCCACGCATCATTTGATTTCCACGAAACAGCTCAACCTGATGAAGAAGACCGCCTACGTCATCAATACCTCGCGCGGACCCGTGGTGGATGAAAAGGCGCTCCTGAAAGCGCTCAAAGCAAAAAAGATCGCCGGGTGCGGCATTGACGTGTTTGAGTGCGAACCGGCCATTGACTGCGACCTCACGGACAACCTGAGCCTGCGCGCGTTCCCGAACGCCGTACTCACTCCGCACATCGCCTCCGGAACCATGGAAGCGCGGCAGGACATGGCGCGCGTGGCCGCCAAGAACATCGTGGCCGTGCTCGCGGGCAAGAAGCCGCTGAATCCGGCAACGTAGGGGCGCGATTCATCGCGCCCATTTAAAGAACCCTTCGCAAGAAAGCGAAGGGCTCTTTGATCGACGAAGGACCGAGACGGCCTCAGCGCGCGTTCATGGCCTGCGGAGAGACCGGGCGAAGGAACAATCTGTCCAGATCGTGCAGTTGGAAACAGCTGATGACGAGCCGCAGTTCATCCCTAAGGTGAAGCGCGCTCGCGATCGGAACCGCTCCCCACACCCATAAGCGTTTATGGAATAAGCCATGCGCGTCAGGACCCGCGCCAACGTTCTCCAGCCGCGCGAAACGGAAACGGAGTTCCATGCCCTGTTCCGAGGAAGCATTGAGTGGCGCGGGTAAACGCCTATCCGCTTCCCTGGCCGCAGCCAATGCAGCCGTCACGCTCGGCATTTCACCGGATCCGCGCTTTGGCGGAGGGGAAGAAACGAATCTCCCCTGCCGGATATCACCGACTTCTGCGAATGTGATGGAAAGGTTCATGCTCGAAAGGTATTCGGGCAATTGGCTTGCCGAACGCCTCACGTAGAGATTGATGGGCGTAATGCACGACGACCCCTCAAGCTGCGGACTGCCGACCTCATACATTGCATCACTGCCAACCTCCCCCCAAAAGGTACGAAGGTGCCGTTCCGTCTTCGGGTCGATCGGCGCACCCGTCGGGACGTCGCTCAACGTAGGTCTGTCTTTTCTCAACGTACACCTCCCTGTTCGAACGATACCACATAATGACGCTAGCAGAACCCGCTTTTCCTGTCAACGGAGCGCCGTATGGGCGCTCATCGGGTTGACATCCGCCTTGAAATAGGGCATCATCACGTCGTTGATAAGCTAGTAGCGAGTGGCAAGTGACTACTCACTTCCCCCCGGGCCCTTAGCTTAGTTGGTAGAGCGCCGCGTTTGCAACGCGGAGGTCATCGGTTCGAATCCGATAGGGTCCACCAACCTACACCCCGCCATACGGCGGGGTTTCGGTGGGCAGGCCAGATGAAATCGCCCCAAACGGGGCGATTTTGTGTTGACAGAACGGGGTAAAATGTGGTTTTAATGGGTTGAAAATGTAGCCTTGAGTCAACAGGCCTTATCCTAAATATGACAGAAATTAACGTTAGCGAGTTTAAACTCCATCCAGTTCTAAAAGATATTGAAGATATTTTTTGGCTCTTCTTACTCTCTGTAAGGACGCTATCCGATCTAGAAATTCAA
>CAYMPS010000065.1:0-1407 GCA_964392485.1 uncultured Gammaproteobacteria bacterium
AGCATGCTCATTGCCGCAAGCGCAATTCCGTAGAGGCCGGCATAGCCGTATGCCATGAGCATACCTGCGGAGATCACGATGATCGGGAGCGCCGTGGACTTCATGCCAACGGCGAGTCCGGCGATCACGTTCGTTCCGTGTCCGGTTTCAGATGCCTTTGCGATTTTCTTGACCGGCTTGTATTTGGTCGAGGTGTAGTACTCCGTAATCCAAACCATGAGCGCCGTCACGGCGAGCCCGACGAGGGATGCTTTTACCACGCTCGCGGATGTGAGCGATCCGGTCTCCGGGAAAAACTTCGTGGCCGCATACCAGAAACCGAAGGCTGAGAGGATACCGGCCACGGCCAGCCCTTTATAGAGCGCGCCCATGATGTTCTGATTCGAACTCAGTTTGATGAAGAATGTTCCGATGATGGACGTGATGATGGCAATGCCGCCCAAAACGAGCGGGAACTCGATGATCGCCTGGTTCCCCGGAAACGTGAGGCTCCCCAGAATCATCGTGGCCAATGCCGTAATCGCGTACGTCTCAAACAAATCCGCCGCCATGCCTGCAACATCACCGACGTTGTCGCCTACGTTGTCCGCGATGAACGCGGGGTTTCGCGGGTCATCTTCCGGAATGCCCGCTTCCACCTTGCCGACCAGGTCCGCACCAACGTCCGCGGCTTTCGTAAAGATGCCGCCGCCGAGCCGCGCGAATACGCTGATGAGCGATCCACCGAATCCGAGTCCCACGAGCGCCTTGATATCACCGGTCAACGCGTAGAATCCCGCGACGCCCAAAAGGCCGAGGCCGACCACGAAAAGTCCGGTAACGGTTCCGCCGCGCACCGCAACTTCGAGTGCTTCCTTCATTCCTTTTTTCGCGGCCTGCGTTGTCCGTACGTTCGCGCGAACGGACACGCTCATGCCGATGTACCCCGCGAGCGCGGAGAGGAAGGCCCCAACGGCGAATCCGAGAGCCGTATTCCTCCCGAGCGTGAGCCAGAGGATGATAAAAATGATGGCGCCGATGAATGCGATCGTCTTGTTCTGGCGGCCGAGGTACGCTTTCGCCCCTTCCTGAATCGCTTTTGCGATCTCAACCATCTTTCCTTCTCCCGTAGGCTGATTCAGCACCCAGCGGACGAGAAGTGCGCCCCACGCGAGGGCGATGATGGAGGCCCCGAGGGCGAATTGTATAGCTTGTGACATAAATTTTTTTTAAATAAGGTTCCAAAAAGGTAGCGCAACCCAGCGAAAACGTCAACACGGGGGACAAAATCGAATTTCGAATATCAAATGTCGAAAAAGAGCCAAAAAAGGATCGGTCTTCCGTCATGTATGTTTCGATATTCGATATTCAATATTCGATTTTTTACGCACCGGCCTCTTTCTTGGCAGCGGCGTATTTGACCATGGT
>CAYMPS010000065.1:1507-6465 GCA_964392485.1 uncultured Gammaproteobacteria bacterium
ACGCCCGTGATGCCCGCGCAATTCAGGACGTATTCCGGCTGGTGCTTCTCGATCTCTTCTTCGACATCTTTGGCTGTCTCAATCCAACGGTCCGTATTTACCGCATCATCGAGCGTTTCGAGAAAGCGCCCGCTCAAGTAACCGACACCGATGATGAGTACGTTTGCCATAGCGGGGAGAACTATCTCACTTTTGAAGCAAATCGGCAAACCTCTCTTTTTCAAGCTCGATGGAACTCGTCTCATTCCCGTCTCATTGTTGAATGGTTATATTGTTAAATTGTTGACGTGGCCAATTGCGGAAAATGGTCATTAAACAATTCAGCCATTCAGCCATTCGGCAATTCAACAATAAATACGTACGTCCTTGCCTAAACCCTCCTCCCATCTCATCATTCCCCTATGAGCTCCGAGCGACTTTACGCCGGTATCGATGAAGCCGGACGCGGATGCGTCATCGGTCCGCTCGTCGTTGCCGTGGTGGCGGCCGAGGACAAAGATCGACGATGGTTCAATACAGTGAACGTGAGAGATTCCAAACTCGTTCATGCGACCAAGCGAGATGAGCTCGCGAAGCAGATCAAGGAACGCTGTTGGCATAAAATTCTTATTGCTGAGCCTTGCGAAATCGATGATGCGCTCTACGATCCGGCGCGATCGCTCAATGAGCTGGAAATGGAAATCATGATTACGCTTCTCAGATACTTTCAGCAAACGTTTCCGGAACGAGAGACGCGCATATTGGTTGATGCAATAACCGCGAACGAACGTGCCATTCAAGAACGTCTGCAAACGGGAAGCCGAAATATCATTCAACATATTATCGACGCCAAGAATAAAGCGGATGTGATAGATCGAACCGTGGGCGCCGCGAGCATCATCGCCAAAGCCGAACGGGAACGGCTCATCCAAATCATAAAAACGAATGCGGGGCATGATTTCGGAAGCGGGTACTCCCATGATGAGAGAACAAGGGAATTTCTCAAAATATGCCCAAAAGAAGCTCCATACGTGCGCTGGTCCTGGGCAACGGCCAGGAAAAGCTGAATCCTCTTGACATCTCCGATAAATGGTGCCATTCTGCCCTGCACGCACATCTACAATTCACCGGCAGAACATTAGGAGGCAGATAATGAATCAAAACAGCGCGACTCTATCCATCGTGAGAGCCGAAGGCAGCGCCGCCGCATTCCTGGCGGACGCCATGAAGCTCGTCGTCGAACGGGCGCTCGTGCCCGACATTCGGTTCGTAGAAATCGTTCCGCCCGGCGTCCTCGCATCGCACCTGGCAGACCGCCCGGAACACCGGGCCGACGTCCTCTTGGATGCTCAGGGCATCAAGGGAAAAGAAGAGCGGGATGCAGCCGCGGCGGCATTGGGAAAGATCGGCGTCAACACGACGGCGGAGCTGTTGACCACGTTCCTCGAGAACGGGCCGGCCACGCCAGAGGCCATCCGCGGTTCCGTGACGCATGACGATTGGCCCAAGATCCTGAGTGCGCCATTGCTGTGGAAGTTCATTTCGGACGGCAACTGGTTCGTGTCCGCGACTGACGCGCTCACGGCGCTTCTCGCCCTTTTGGACAAGCACAAGCTCATCACGCCCAGGCAGAAATACGATCAGATCGGTCTCGAAGAACTGATCCGCGACCTTCCGCAAAGCATCAAGGACAGCGCGCTGCGCATTGCGCTCATGCGGTCGGCGAACGAGGGGAAGGAACTGGAACTCAACTCCTTGTTTGAACTGGCAACGCCCGGCATACTCACGCATTGCATGAAGAGCTCCGACCTTTGGGAGAAGCTCGTGCTCTTCGTCGCCGGACAGCAAGGCTGGCTCTTGGAGCCGGCAACGGATAAGGAGCCTGTCACGGAAAGTGCCGTGAGCGGCGCGACCATGACGCCTCCGGGTCCGGTTCTCGACCGGGCGGCGGACCAGACGCTCAGCGCGGACGCGGAAGCACGAACGGATGACGCCGCTCCCGCAGATCCGAAAATTCCGGCCGCGGTCGTAGACGAGAAGGATATCGATATCCCTGAAGCCAGAGCGACCGAAACGGACGAATCTCCCAAGGGACTTCGTTCCCAGCCTCCTCCGAAGCCCAAGAAGGGTGACAGCGATCCGCCGAAGGTAGACGGATAGCATCGCCACCCACTCCTCACGAAACACGCGACAGCGGATTCTCCCCCTGTCGCGTTTTTCTTTATGGCAGAAAACGGAATACGGAATGGCGCATCTCCGTATTCCATATTCCGTTTTTATCCATTTGACACGCCGGAATCATTGGTGGCACGCTTCATCCGCACCTCAACAACAAAAAGGAGAGTGCTATGACCGACCAGGAAGGCCCGAATACGGCCGACCGCCCCGAGAGTGAAGCGTCTGCGGATGAGCCGCAGGCGGGCGATGCGCCGCAAGGCACAGAGCCTACGGTCGAAGGAGCCGTAAACGCGGAACAGGAAGCGTCCGCGGATACGATTCCCGAGGCAGGAGATTTGTCCGAAACCCAGGGAGATCCTCCCGCAGAAGAGGGAGGTGACGCTGACGCGCCCACCGAAGACCCGGAGGCGTCCGCGGAGGCTGAAGAGCCGTACCCGTCCGAGGTGGAGCAGACGTTGCCCGGCCTGGAAACCGCCCTGGAAGAACTGGGGCAGGCGGACGAAGCCACCCGCATGGAAGCTGACGAGGAGCCTTCAGGCCAAGGAGATGCACCGGCTAACGACGACGCATCCCCGGAAGCTGAAGGCGGCGGCGAAGAGAAGCCTGCGGAGGAAGATCCTCCCGCAGAACCCGCTTCGAAAGCTGAAGATGCGGAAACCGAAGTGGGAGAAGAAACGGAAGAAGCTGCCGCGGATGAGGAAGGAGAAGGGTCCACTCCTCCTGAAGCATCGGAAGATGCGCCCGCGGAACAAGATGAACAGCCTCCTCCGCCACCAACGGAGCCTGCGGATGAGGAAGGAGAAGGGTCCACTCCTCCTGAAGCATCGGAAGATGCGCCCGCAGAAGCTGAAGACGAACCTGCGGAGGAAGATCCTCCCGCAGAATCCGCTTCGGAAGTCGAAGGAGAAGCGTCCGCAACGGATGACGCTCCGGAAACTGAGGAAGCCCTGTCCGCAGATGAGGACGACGATTCCGCGGATGATGAGGACGAGGAAGATGATGAGGAAGAGGACGAAGAGATCGACCTCTTGCTCACCACGCTCCGCGTTCGACTCCGCGATCTCGCAGACACGCTCACGGACATCGTCGAAGTAGTCGTGTATCGAGCCCTGGACAAGATCGGCTAGTCCGGCGCTCTTGGCACGCACCTTGCTTTTACCTGATTGAAACACGCGACAGCGGACCCTCCCGCTGTCGCGTATTTCTTTATCTTTCCTTAAAAAACGTCCCGGCCTCCCCTTTCGGGAAGACCGGGCAACGAATGTGCTACGCGGCACGAACAGTCCACTGCAGCGGTTCGTTACAACCGAATGTGCGGGCATAGCCCCAGAGGGAGGAAATAGACCATCGTTTCTCCACGAGCGTAATCCCGTATTGATTTAAGGGAAGGCCGTAGAACTCCGCGCCGAAACGGGACACGAAGTCTTCGAGACGATCCAGATGCCCGGAGTCGTCAAACGTCTCCGCGAGCATCGGGAGCGCCACGGGAGCGGAGAAGATGCCTGCCGCGCCTTCTTCGCATTCCTTGCTCCGGACCGGATGCGGCGCGGAGTCGGACCCGAAAAAGAACTTCGGATTTCCGCTCATGGCCGCGTCGCGCAAGGTCTTGCGGTCAAGCGCGGTTTTCGCGACCGGCAGACAGAAGTGATGCGGACGAATGCGGCCGCCGATCACGTCATCGATGGTCAGACGCAGATGATGCGCGGTAATGGTCGCGGCCACGCGTTCCGAAAGCGACATCACGGTCGCCGCGGCCGCGCGCGTGGTTACGTGCTCCATGACGATGCGCAGGCGCGGAAACGCGTCCGCAAAATCAATCAACACGGGAAGAAACGCGTTCTCGCGCTCAAGAATCGGAACGTCCGGATCCTCCCCGTGGATACAGAGCACCATGCCGGTTTCCTGCATGGAAGCGAGCGCGTCGTACAACGCATGAAGCTCGGAAAGAACCACGCCGTGCGCGGATTGCGTGGTCGCTCCCCGCGGGTAGAGCTTCGCTGCCGTCACGCCGCAGTCCCTTGCGCGAACGATGGTCTCCGGCGTCGTCTCGGGCGTAAGCATAATCGTCATGAGCGGCTCGAAGACGATCGAGGGCTCCGGCAGGAGCACGTCCATGATCCGCTGCTTGTACGCGAGCGCATCCTCTCCGGTCCGGATGGGAACCACCGTATTCGGCATGACAAGCGCCCGCGCGAACGTGTGCGCCGTTGCGGACGGAGTCCATTCCAGCGCGTTGCCATCACGAAAATGTACATGAAAATCATCGGGCCTTCGGATGGTGATCTCTCGCATCGCTCCTCCTTCCGTTGGTTAAAGAGCTCCACCAAACTTAGCGCAGTCGGCCCGAAAGTCAAGCATCCGCCGGTTTCGCGTTCTTCGTTTTCAGGGCACAGACCAAAAAGCACAGGAACGTTTTCCTGATGGTTTACGCCATCAAGAAACCCTGTGCCTCATGCCCGATCGTCGCTTACGCCTGCTCTCCGCGGATAAGGCGCGGGAGCACAATGGGCGTCACGAAGGTCGTCAGAATAATCATGACCACAACCACGGCGAATGCTTCGTCGTTCATCACGCCCATCTGCCGGCCGATGGCCGCAAAGATGAGGCCGACTTCGCCGCGCGGCACCATGCCGAGCCCCACGACTTTCCAGTCCGCGCCCTTGCCGGCCACGAATCCGCTCACGTTCCGGAGATTTTTTGCTGGCCGCACCACCCAAAACCTCCGGCCTTATGCCGGAGGTTTTGGGTGGTGGGTCCGCTAGGATTCGAACCTAGGACCACCGAGGTATAAGCTCGGCGCT
>CAYMPS010000066.1:0-6305 GCA_964392485.1 uncultured Gammaproteobacteria bacterium
TGAAAATTCAACCTTAGATTGTGCCACCCTTCATCCACAGGCTTCTGCCAGGACTTCCTTCGGGGTTTTGTAGCCAAGAGATTTCCTTGGGGTATTGTTGATCTTTTCTTGAATGGCATAGATATCCCGTTGTGTAATGTTATTCATATTTGAAGACCTGGGAAGAAATCGTCGAAGGATGCGATTCACGTTCTCCACTCCTCCTTTCTGCCAGGAAGCATAGGGATCACAGAAGTACGTTTGGAGGTCGAAGGTCTCTTTGAGACGCAGATGGCCTGCGCCTTCTCCTCCGTTATCGAAAGTGATACTTTTCCAGGCGGGTTGAGGGAAGGATTCGATGCTGTGCGCTAATGCGCGTTCTGTTTCCTCTGCTGACCCATTTGAGAGGCGATGTACCATCACGTACCTCGCCTTTCGTTCATATTGTACGGAGAGTCTCTCCCGTTGCCTTGAGAAGACCATGCTGTCTGATTCCCAGTGGCCGAATTCGTTTCGCTCTTCAATGTCCTCTGATCGCTCATGAATGGAAATACGCTCTGGAATGTGAGTTTTTCGCGTCTTCCTACTATATCTCTTCCGTCGCCTAGGTCTTCCGGAGAGGAGGTGGTGATGGAGTCCGAGATTTCGCCCTTCGCCTTTTTGGATCCACTGATAGATCGCTTCGTGAGAAATGTTTTTTCCTTGAAGGTTTGTGGGCGGATCAACCCTCAATCTCCCTGCGATTACATCGGGACTCTGTTTCCGTTCAAGCTCAGTTATGACGTATTGACGAAGGTCATCGTCCAGATCGAGCTTCCGTTTCCGTTTTCTTCGACGTTCCCGTGTTCGATCTGCGCGTTGTTGGGCAAGAACGGCTGAATACGTTCCGTCTCTAGAACGGTGCCGATTGACCTCATATTGTATGACGCGATGGCGTCGTTTGAGGTCTCGTGCGATCTGACGGATGGAGAGATGCGCCTTCAATCGGAACTCTATTTGTTGTCGCTCCAAACAGGTTAATGGATGTCCTTGCATACTGGAGCAGTGTATGCAGGTTGCGGGTGTTTGACCGACCCCCGGCACAATGAGGATAGAATGCGGGCCCTACGTCATGATGGTTGACATTTCCTTTAAAATACCCTACGTTCATTTTGTTCCTTTACATGCTTTTCCGTCCGCCGGACGTACGAAAGGAGAACGACATGGAAGATGCGACGGATCAGACGACGATGAACCTCCTTTGTCAGCATCCGAAATTTACCAAAGAACTCGCCAGACAGATGCGTCTCAAAGGAGGCGCGAACCGTGCGCTCGACGCGCTCCGGCGGGAGTTTTTCCCGATGGAAAACTGCGTTGTGGCCAAAAATGAATACGACGTTCCCGTTGGCTACGACATGCCGAAGGACAAGGCGTCGCTCGAAGCCGTGTTCTCGAAGGACCAGGTGTCCGAAATGTTCTACGGGGATCGCGCATGGGAGTATCATCCGTCGTGCATCGGCATCGACCGGACGCCGGGCAGGCGCATCATGCTCGTCAAAGTCATTGGAGGACGCATTGACGGCGATGCCGACCGGGAGAGGGCCATCGCGAAGATGGATAAACGAGGCTATCGCCCGGCGATCCACCATGAAGCGTACGCCTTTACCAAAGCTCATCCCGAGGCCCAGCGGAAACAGTGCGTCTTCGTTCTGGGATCGTTCTCCCTGCGCTTCCGTTGGGGGTATATCATGCGGCTGACAACGAACTGCGGCAAGCTCGCGCTCCTGTCTTACGGACTGGATCAGTCGATGGGTCCCAATGCCCGGGTGCTGTTCGTCCGAAAGTCCGGTTGAACCGCGAAGCCGAACATCCTTCCGTTCTCCATCCGCCCCGCACGCACCCACGTCCCGTGGATCTCGCGTGCGGGGCTTTTCGGTATACGAGAACCCACACCTTCCTCAATTAACCCGCGGCGTACAGCTGTGCGCCCCTACGCCTCGTTTGGGATTTGATATTTGTGATTTGGCCGAATAGGACCATGATGACGCGAAACAGCACGAGGCGACTCATCCCTTCTAAAATGCTATTATGCTTACCGTATGGCATCTGCGCTCAAACGCACAAAGATCGTGTGCACCATCGGGCCGGCGTCGTCCGATATCGAAACGCTTCGGCAGATGGTTCGGGCCGGCATGAACGCGGCGCGGCTCAATTTTTCGCATGGGACGTATGCGGAGCACGCCCGGCTCATCAAGCGCATCCGCAAGGTCGCACAAGAGGAGGGGGAGCCGATCGCGATCATCCAGGACTTGCAGGGTCCCAAGATTCGCGTGGGCATTCTCCCGGGGAAAGGCGTTTCATTGAACGCCGGCGATACGGTTACGTTCACGTGCGGAAAAGCGTCCGTAAAAGACAGGCGGCTTCCCGTCACGTACGACGCACTGCACAAGGACGTGAAAGCCGGGGAGCGCATCCTGTTGGATGACGGGCTCCTTTCGGCCGTGGTTCAGCAGGTGAAGGGGAGGGACGTCATCTGTGAAATGATCGACGGCGGTACGCTCACGTCCCACAAGGGCGTGAACTTTCCGGATTCCAAGCTCTCGGTTCCGGCCATGGGCAAGAAGGATCGGGAAGATGCGATCTTCGGCGTGTCGCAGGATGTTGATTGGGTCGCGCTTTCCTTCGTCCGATCCGCCAAAGAAGTCTACGACCTGCGCTACCTCATCAAAGCGGAGGAGCATCGGATCGCAAAAGGCCGGCACCGGTTTCCGGTCAAGATCATTTCAAAAATCGAGAGGGGCGAAGCCATCGAACACATCGATGAGATCGTGGAAGCCACGGACGGCATCATGGTGGCGCGCGGGGACCTGGGCATCGAAATGCCCGCCGAGGACGTCCCGCTCATCCAGAAGCGCCTCATCGACGACGCGCTCGCGGCCGCGAAGCCGGTCATCGTCGCCACGCAGATGCTCGACTCCATGATCCGGAACCCCCGGCCCACGCGCGCGGAAGTGTCGGACGTGGCGAACGCCGTCATCGACCACACGGACGCCGTCATGCTTTCCGGCGAGACGGCCACGGGCAAGTATCCGGTCAAAACCGTACGGACCATGGCCAAGATCATCCGGCAGACCGAAGCGTCCAAGTACGATTTCATGCCCATCAAGCAGGACGTCATCTCGCATTCCACGGAAGAGGCGATTTCGAGCGTGGCGAACATCCTCGCGCGCGAAGTGAAAGCGAAGGTGATCCTCGTGGCGTCCATGTCCGGAGATACGGGGCGCGTGGTTTCCCGGTACCGCACGGAGCTTCCCACGTACGTCTCCACGAGCGATGCGCGCGTGCTCCACCAGATGAACGTCTCCTGGGGCGTGGTCCCGTTCCTCCTCCCGCGGTGCGCAACCGTGGAAGAGCTCGTGGATCGATCCGTGGGGCACCTCAAGAAGAAGCGCATCGTTAAGAAGGGGAGCAAGATGATCATCGTTGCCGGAGAGCCGGTGGGCGTGTCCGGGGGCGTGAACTTGGTTGAAATTCGTGACGTTACGTAATAATAAATATTACGAAATGAATATTACGCATTACGAAATGAATATTACGAAATGAATATTCCTCTGCCAAGCGGATGGCGCATGAAAGGCAAATGAATCCGAAAAGAGAAATATTCATATCGAAATATCCATATCGAAATAATTCTCAAACGATCAAGACGTTGCAGACACAAAGAAGAGGAGAACTTAAGAGATATTGATCCGTTCTTCCTCGAAATATTCATTTCGTAATATCTAAAACCTATGCCATCAAAAAAATCCACTGCCGTTTTAACCCGTGCGTTTCGCGAGATTGACATGAAAGACGTCGCGCTCGTGGGCGGGAAGAACGCGAGTTTGGGCGAGATGTTTCAGCGCCTCACGAAAAAGGGCATCCGCGTACCGGACGGATTCGCGACCACCGCCGAAGCGTACAACCGATTTTTGCTCGAAAACGAACTCCGCAATCTCATCAAGACCACGCTGGAGGGCATCAACCTCGGAAAGCTCGAAGACATCCGGCGGCGGGGCAAGAAGATCCGTTCCGCCATCCTCGCGGGGAAGCTCTCGGATTCGCTAAAGCTCGAAATTCGGACGGCGTACCGCGAGCTCTCCAAGCGCGAAGGGAGCGGAAAGCCCGTGGACGTGGCCGTTCGTTCATCCGCTACGGCCGAGGATTTGCCCGGAGCGAGCTTCGCGGGCCAGCAGGACACGTACCTGAACATCCGGGGCGAGGAAGCCCTCCTCGACGCCATTATCAGATGCTTTTCCTCGCTCTTCACGGATCGCGCCATCGTGTACCGCGAGGAACAGGGGTTTGACCACCTCAAGGTCGCGCTCTCGGTCGGCGTTCAAAAGATGGTTCGTTCGGATAAGGCATCGGCAGGCGTCATGTTCACGATCGACACGGAATCCGGCTTCAAGGACGCGATCCTCATCAACGCCGCCTGGGGGCTCGGGGAGAGCGTGGTGCAGGGCATCGTTGCTCCGGACCAGTACTACGTCTTCAAACCGCTCCTCGAGGACAGGAAGTACGATCCGGTCATCAGCAAGCGCGTGGGGCCGAAGAAAGACAAGATCATCTACAACTCCAAGCCGAAGCCTCCGGTCAAAACCGTGCGCGTTGATGTGAAGGAACAGCGCCTGCTCTGTCTGACGGATTCCGAGATCCTCACATTGGCCCGCTGGGGCGTGGAGATTGAGAAGTACTACTCGAAGCTGGCAAAAGAGACGCGGCCCATGGATATCGAGTGGGCCAAGGACGGAATCAACGGCAAACTCTACATCGTGCAGGCGCGTCCGGAGACGGTTCAGGTCAGCAAGGAACAGCACGTGGTCAAATCGTTCAAGCTCAAGAAGCGCGGAAAAATTTTGGCGGAGGGGCTGTCGATCGGCGCGGGCATCGGGCAGGGGACCGTGCGCGTGGTCAAAGACGTGAGCGAACTCAAATCGTTCCATGATGGGGACATCCTCGTCACGCGCATGACGGATCCGGACTGGGTGCCGATCATGAAGCGCGCGGGCGCGATCATCACGGACAGCGGCGGCCGCACGTGCCATGCCGCAATCGTGGCGCGGGAGCTCGGCACGCCGGCCATCGTGGGAACCAAGGATGCGACGAAGCAGTTGAAGAACGGATCAACGGTGACGGTCTCGTGCGCCGAAGGGGAAGTGGGATTCATCTATGCCGGCAAGCTCCCGTTCAAAGAAACGCGCGTGGACTTTACCGGACTCAAGCGTCCGAAGACGCGGATCATGCTGAACATCGCGCAGCCGGATTTGGCGTTCCTGCACTCCTTCATTCCGAACGACGGCGTGGGGCTCGCGCGCACGGAATTCATCTTCACGGACTTCATCAAGGTCCATCCGCTCGCCCTCATCCATGAGAAGAAGGTCAAGGACAAGCGCGTCCGCCAACAGATCGCGGATATTACCTATCCGTATACGGACAAGAAAAAGTTCTTCATCGACAAGCTCGCCGAGGGCATTGCCATGCTCGCGGCCGCGTTCTATCCGAACGACGTCATCGTTCGAACGAGCGACTTTAAGACGAACGAGTACGCGAGTCTGATCGGCGGAACGCTCTTTGAACCCAAGGAATCGAATCCCATGATCGGGTGGCGCGGCGCGTCCCGATACTACGACAAGCACTACCGCGATGCGTTCAAGCTGGAGTGTCAGGCGATCAAGAAGGTCCGCGAAGTCATGGGCCTTACGAACGTGGTCGTGATGATCCCGTTCTGCCGGACGCCTCATGAAGGGGAAGAGGTGCTCAAGGTCATGCGCGAAGCCGGCCTCGTGCGCGGCAAGAAAGGCCTCCGCGTGTTCGTGATGGTGGAGATTCCTTCGAACATCATCCTCGCCGAAAAGTTCGCGGACATCTTCGACGGCTTCAGCATCGGATCCAACGACCTCACGCAGTTGACGATGGGCGTGGACCGCGACTCCGAGCTCGTGAGCCACATCTACGACGAACTGAACCCCGCGGTGCTCGAATCCATCCGGCACGTCATTAAGGCCGCCAAAAAGAAGCACGTCAAAATCGGCATCTGCGGGCAGGCGCCGTCCGACTATCCCGAATTCGCCAAGTTCCTCGTGCGCGAAAATATCGACAGCATGTCGCTCAATCCGGATTCGGTGTTGAAGACCACGCGGGAAGTCCTCAAAGTCGAGGAGCATCCGTGGCGGGGAGATACGGGGCGCGGGGCGTAGGGCGCGGTGCGCGCGGTCTCTTACGAGAACCCACCCCCCACCTCTGATCGAGAACCCACCCCCGGTACGGCGGTCGCGACCGCCGTACCCCGGCCCCTCCCTTAACAG
>CAYMPS010000067.1:0-6099 GCA_964392485.1 uncultured Gammaproteobacteria bacterium
TCTTTGAAGCGAAGTATAACACGGAGTAAATTTTTTATTGAAGGTCACTTATCAAGAATCTCAATAAAAACAATTTCTGTCAATAAAAGACTGATTAATTTGTCAAAAAATACAACTTCAAACTACTGAAGAACCTACACACCTAATTTCAGCGCTTCCACATACAGATCTTCCGTCTGTTTCGCGATGAAATCCCAGTCATGCTTATTCATGACGCGCTTACACAGCCTCATGCCCATGCTTTCCCGTTCCTCTGAATTCATATCAAGCAAGCACTCCATGGCTCGGCTCATGGATGCGACGTCGTTCGTTGGGACGATGAGCGCATCCTGTTCAACGACCTCGATGTTTTCCGGAATGTCGGAGACGATGACCGGGCGGCTCATGGCCATGGATTCGAGGAGGGAAATCGACATGCCCTCGGAGCTGGAAACGGACATGTGCGCACCGGCGTGCTCCTGAAGGGCGAGGAGGACGTCTCCGTGCTGTTCGCCCGTCATGATGACGTTCGGGTACAGGTTCGCGAACTTCCGGAGCTCCGTCTCATAATCGTCCGTATAAGCGGATCCGCCGACAATGACGAGCGGGTATTCTTTCGCGAGTTCCGGACGGCGCTCCGCGAGCAATTTGTGCGCTTCAATGGCAACGTGGACGTTCTTATGCGGGATGAGCCTCGTGACCATGGCGAAATACTTGTTCGGCGCAAGACCGAACGCATGGAGGTGATCCGTTGATGCGCCGGTTTTTATGCGAACGCCGTTCGGGATGACCGTGGACTGGCATTCGTACTTATTCAAACAGTAGTTCGCGAGGCCGTCGGAAACCGTAATCGTCCGATGCGCGAACGTGCACGCGAACGCCTCGCCCGCATAGAGCATGAGGCGCGCGAAACGGCCCCACTTCGCATGGGCGCGATCAACGCAGTGGAACGTGGAAATGACGCGGGCGCGCGGATGGAGAATTCGTGCGATCGGAGCCAAAAGCGAAGGGCCCACGCCGTGGATATGAATGATGTCCGGCTTCTCGCGGCGCGCGAGGATGAGCGCGGTAAACGTGTGGGAGATCGCATCGAGGTGCTTCGTTCGGATGCCGTAGCTGAAACGGCGCAAAACGCCGCGAACGGGAGGTTCGTCGCCAACGTACCACTTGCGATCAAACGAAACGACGCGAAGTCCGCGCATGACCAAAGACGCCGAAAGTTCTTCGACGTGGCGTTCGATTCCACCGGAGCGTGACGGCACGCCCTTGTGTCCAACCATGACAATGGTCATATATATATCTTATGCCCCCTACGTCTTTCATTAGAGATCATCTCGAAAATTATTTTTTGAGATAGGCTCTAATCCTTCTTTAAGATTTCATTAACCCTTTTTGCACCTTACGTCACCAACAGGATTCGTAAAGGCCAAAAACCCACCGGCCAGAGAACAGCATAATATAACCGTTTTTCACGATTTTGTCAATCCTGCTACTCCTCCGAAGCTCCCCTTCTCCGTTCTAAGGATTCTGCTTATTCTCTTTTTGTATATTTTCGCTAAACAAAGCCTTTTTTTCAGTTTTTAAAACGGTTTTTGAGGCATCATCAACAGCGGTTGCCGTTATGGACCCCGTGAGCTGAATTGACCTGTCCACATCATCTTTTTGAGGGGTTATCGACACTTCGAACCCGAAAAACGCATCGGAAATCCCCGCGCCGGAGCCGATTTCCGGCATGATCCAGCGGATCGTCTGTCCGGATATCGTTGAAGATCCTCCGTCGGGCGATGCGGTGGCTCCGGTCAAACGAACGCCGTCCGGAATCGTCGTTTGGATGCGGACGTCGCGAAGATTCCCTTGAACGGGCCCAACGTCCCAAAAGATCCAGTATCGCGTCTCTTCCCCCGCTCGCGGAGGATGCGGCCCGATGCCGAGCTGATCTCCCGCCTCCGTCTGATACCTCGCTTCCGCGGAGAACGGGAAAGCGCCGGTAAACACGCCGTACGTTGCCGGACCGAGGACGCGCTCCCCGCTCGCGCGCGTGAGAACGGGCGCGACGAACCATTGTTGTTGCGTTGTTGCATGAGCTTCGGAAGCGGGGATGATGATGTCCTCCGTCTCGCGTTCAATCGCCGCCTCGCGAAGCGCATCTTCGAGGAACGGCTGAACCATGATGAGCGATATCCCCTCTCCCCCGTGCGCGCGCACGATTGTCTCCGCCCGGGTATTCGCGATGAGCGGCCATTCGATGACCGGATCGTCCCACTCCGAAAGCGATGCGCTCCAAGAACCGCGCATCAATTCACGCGACGTGGCGAAGAGCGCCCACTCGACGTTCGGCGGTTCTCGGAGGGAGCCGAGCGGGATGTATGCGAAGCGCGATTCCTTGGGTCCGAGGTCGCCGAATGCGATGCGCGGAAACGAAACGGAACTCGCTTCCGTCGGCCGAAGCTCAACGAACGGAACCGGCAAGTCCGTGGTATTCGTCACTTTGATGGGGATAACCCCTCCGTCCGTTGTCACGCTTCCGACGTTGAATGCGGACGGAACCGCGGCCGTGATCGCACTGCCGGTAATGATGCGCTCGCCCGCGCCCGTGTATTCCTTATCGACGCCTTCTTCCGTGTTTCGCACGGTAAACCCGATCACGGATTTTCGCCCCACGGCATCGAACATGCGAACGAGGAGCCGCGATACGCCTTCCTGCCCCGCGGGGATCGTTCCGAGCATCACCGTTCCGTTGCGCCGCATGGGCGGATCGGATTCCAAAACCTCCCATCCGTTCGGGATGTGCCATGTGACGCTGACGTTCAAATGTTCGCGCTCATCCGTTGGCCACAGACGAATCGACATGGGCGTGACGCTCCCGGCCTCGAATGCCGGCGCGGCGAACGCCATTTGGAGCGTCGGCGGAACCGGAGGGTGCGTGATGAGCGAAACGACGAGGGTGATGAGCGCAATGACGATCGCGCCGAGCGCGAGGTCGAACGCGAAAACCACGCGGGGCCAGCGATGGCTCCCGCGGTACGAACGATCGTACATCCGGTGGAAGCGCGAACGGATCATCCGCGAAAAACCGAAACCGGAGGTGATTCCATGGAGGATGATGTTTCGGTTCCTCTTCTCTCGTAGACGGTTGAACATATGATCAAATACCGCAGCAAATATCGAATATCGAATATTGAATGTCGAAAGCACACCATCGGAAAGCCTGACGTTGAAACGAGGCTTTCGATATTCGAAATTCGATATTCGACATTATTCTCATATGGGTTTTATTCCCGAAGCCAGGATCTCCACCGTTCCATCCTCATCGATGTCGCTCACGGAAACCGAAACGCCGAGGGGCGACACGCGGTCTTCCAGCGTGAATTCGCGCAAGAGCGTCCCCTTTTCGTTAAAGATGCGCACGCGCGGGATGCTCCCCTGTCCGGATCCGGCGATGATTTCATCCTTCCCGTCTCCGTTCACATCACCTGCGGCAACGGACACGCCGCCGCGTTCGCGCTTGTCGAAGGCGAAGAATCCCCCGCTCCAGAGCTTGCCGTCCGTTTTGAACACGCGGATATGCGGCCCGCCGGTTGGTCCGGCGCCCGTGATGATCTCGCGCTTGTCATCCCCGTCCAGGTTGCCGACGGCCACGTTCACGCCTCCGTTGAACCCCGGTGCGTACGCGTCGAACTGCGCGCGGACCGTGCCGTTCAGTTCGAGCACCCTCACCTCCGCGCTCCCGTCGCGCCCCGCCGCAATCTCCCACGGGTCATCCCGATCCATATTTCCGACCGCGAGGAGGATTCTGCCGGTAAAGGCGTTCCCGAACGGACGGAAGGCGGCGGATCCGCCCTTGCCGAACGCCACGCGCACCGCGCCGCCGTTTGCGGAGATGATGTCCGTTTTCCCGTCCCGATCCACGTCTTCCTGTACGACCGTGGCTCCGCCGGCTACGTCGGTTCGCTGTGCGAAGAACGCACTCCGGACCTGTTTGCCCGATTCGTCGTAGACGCGCACGAAGGATCCGTTTTGAAATGCCGAGCTCTTCCCGACCGTATTGGAACCGATGCGCCGATAGAGCAGGAGCGCGTCCCGCGCCGGAAGGTCGAGCGTGCTCTCGATGCGTCCGCTGTTCACGTTCGCGTCCTGCGCCCCGCGCAAGCGCTCGTACGTGGACGGCAGGGCGATGCGCTGAGACTGGCGCGTGCTGTTCACGATAACGGCGCCGTTCTCATAATCGCGCCACCAAATCCCTTCGACGATCCCCTTCTGCCCTTTCGGTTCCAGGAGCGTCGGCAGGCCGGTGGGCGCGCCGAGCTTTGCGTCATACTCGTCGTACCACCACGTCTGCCCGTGATCTTTCGGCCCGTAATCGAATGCGTAGTACCCGTTCGCCAGCATGCTCGTGCCCAGCCCCAATCGCATGGTCTGGTAGTCCGTGGGGTTGTTTACGTTGTTCGCATTGGAATTGATGGTGGTGATGCTCGGCTTGTTGTTGTAGTGATACGACGTTTGGTAGTCCTTGAACCCCTGAATCCAGCCGTAGTTCGGGAAGCTCTCGAACAGGATGCCGTTCGTGACCGAGGCGTACTGCGCGGATCCGTTGCCCATGATGAGCGCGTCGTTCCCGAGCCGGTTGCGAAGGTTCTTGGCCATCTGCGCCCACCCGCGCGCCCATGCGGCATTCACGTCATTGTCGCTGTCCGCGCGGCCGTCGCCGTTCATGTCGAGCCCCCCGCCCACGAACCAGGTGGCGCCCGGGAGCGCATCATCCAAAAACACGCCGTCCCAAAGCCCCGTGGACATGAGTTCATCGTCGATGAACTGCGGGAGGAAATCGATCCACTGTCTTCCGCCGGAGTCTCTTGGCGCCTGATCCGTGGCGTTCAAGAGCCATGCGCCCACCCAAAAGCCCACGCGCTCGCTCCCGCGATGCATGTACCATCCGTCCGAGATGCTGTGCGCGAGCTTGTACCCGGGGAAGTTCTTCTCTTCCACGAACCGCGCGGCCGCGATGTTCGCAGAGCTGATGTACGCCAGGATTTTGATGTTCGGATTGAGCCTCTTGAGCTTCTTCACCCGATCCGGATACCGAACCTGCTGGTCCATGTCCAAAATGACCACGTCCCACTTTGCGAGTTCCGTAATATCGTTATCCGCCAGTTTCCACGTGAACCACAAATTCATAATCTTCGGCGCCTGCTGCGTCCCATACGCGGCCATTGCCTGCGGAACCGCAAAAAGAACGCTCACGATGACGATGAGCACTCCCACGCTCCAGCGCCGAATTCCATGCATGATTTAGGTAAAAAGTAGCAGAAAAGAGGGGGGTTGTCGATGATATGTTGGAATTTGGAATATGGAATACGAAGTATGGAATGTAGAAATGTATGCCCGTCGCTTTTGCTGGAATCAATAAAAAGAAGTAGGATAAATTTGATCATATATGTACGAATTCGCGCAACAACATGAAGCTTTCAAATTAAAAGATTATTTTGAAAAAGCCGACCTCGTCGTTCTTGCAGAAACGCACCACGGCGCACATTTTGAAACAATAAATAAATTTCTCGACCAATTTTTACCACAAATCAGCGGGGTATTTTTTGAAATATCCGTTACCTACCAATCTTCATTTGATTTATACATAGAAACCGGAAAAGTGGACAAAATATTGGAAAAGTTTTTTGCCGGTGCCGAGGCAGAAGGAAAGAATGTTAGAGGATTGCTAGCCCTGCTGGATAAAATCAAAATGGCGGGTAAACGTGCTATTTGCATTGATTCTTCAAAATTACCGACCGAGGAGTATTCACACCCGTCTCCTCATGGCACATACTTTTTAAGAGGGGAATCAAGAGACGAGGACATGTCTAAAAATATCAGCAGACACACCGCGCAAGAACCGGGAAAATATTTAGCTATTGTCGGCGCGGCGCACGCAAAGAAAGGCGAACATCACATGAGTGGAGATAAAACTTTGGGAACACGGCTTTCACAATCATTCTCTGATAAATATGCCTCTGTGCTGCTGGGCACAAAGGAAGCTGTAGCTGAAGAAAACCGTAACGATTATAGTGATGTAATCGAAGAAAAAGCAAAGTAAAAGACTTCTGCGACCTCTTGCACCTTCTCACA
>CAYMPS010000068.1:0-2639 GCA_964392485.1 uncultured Gammaproteobacteria bacterium
GTATGATTCCCGTCGACATCTAAAGACTCGTGTTCTGAGACCGTAAGGGCCCTAACGGGTTTAAACCTCCACCTTACCGAGGCGCGACGTGATTCGATCCATATCGGATTTTACGCCTGCAGGACATGTTTGCAGGTGTTTTCTTTTCCGCCGTTGGCGGGATACATAAAGGTCGAATAATATAGAAGGCGTTTGGCATTTAGCATTTGGCATTTAGCCAAACGCTAGAAGCCAAATGCTAAACGCTAAAGAATATGGCAAAGACACGTGAACAGAAAAACGTTGCCGTCGACAAGCTCATAAACGACTTCAAGCGGGCCAAGTCCGTTGCGTTCGCCGACTACCACGGGCTCACCGTCCCGCAGGTGGACGAACTCCGCAGTAAGATGCGGGAAGCGAACGTGAGCTACGTGGTCGCGAAGAAGACGCTCGTGAACCGCGCGGCAAAGGAAGCGGGCTATGAGCTCGACGCTAAACAGTACAAAGGCATGCTCGGCATCGCCTTTGGAACCGAAGACGAGATCGCACCGGCCAGGGTGCTCGGCGATATGTCGAAGACCACGAGCGTGCAAATCGTCGGAGGCATCTTTGAAGGAGCGATCGTTGATCAGGAGAAGATGGTTTCCCTGAGCATGCTCCCGAGCAAGCTGGAACTCCTGGGTACGGTCGTTGGAACGATCTACGCCCCGGTCAGCTCATTCGTTCGCATCCTGGACGCGATCCGCGAGGCGCGCGAAGCGTCCGAAGGTGCGCCCGCCGCCGCAGAGACGCCGGCCGAGGTATCCCGGGAATCTGAGAAGACCGCAGAATCCGTAGGGGCGACGCCTAGCGTCGCCCAACAGGAAGAGGAAACATCTGCTCCTGAGGCGGAGGCCCCTTCCCAGGAAGAGACGAAGCCCGAAGAGGCTCCTAAACAAGAATCATAAAGAATTATCATTATGTCTGAAGAAGCAAAGACCGACGAGAAGAAGGACGTCGAGATCCCTGCGAAGTTCAAGAGCATCGTTGAAGCGATCGAGAAGCTCTCCGTGCTCGACCTCGCGGAACTCGTCCACGTCCTCGAAGAGAAGTTCGGCGTTTCCGCAGCCGCACCGGTGGCCGTTGCCGCCGCAGGCGGCGCCGCTGACGCGGCCGAAGAGAAGTCCGAATTCAATATCGAACTCACGGAAGCCGGATCAAACAAGATCGGCGTGATCAAGGCCGTTCGCACCGCAACCGGTCTCGGACTCAAGGAAGCCAAGGACATGGTTGACGGCGCTCCGAAGGTCATCAAGGAGAACGTCCCCAAGGCCGAAGCCGAAGAGATCAAGAAGGCCATCGAAGAGGCCGGCGGAAAAGCATCTCTTAAGTAAGTAAAGATCTCACCGAAAGCAAAAGAACTCCCGATCAATTCGGGGGTTCTTTGTTTCGTTGGGAAAAAAAAGGAAAATGTATGCCGGAGGCGCATTAATCTTTGGCGAAGAAAAGTGGAAGAAAAAATGAAGGAATACGGAATGTCGTTCCCGATACGTCATTCACGAATGCCGTATCCTGATTTCAGTGTTATTTATGACGCGGACTTTTAAAGTATCTCGTTCCTGATCAGCATCGTTCCTGACATGTTGTTCGCGAACGACATGTCCCGAGCGGAAGTTGCTTAATCTCGTTCCCGAGCGGAGACGCCCCTGAAAGATGCTTTGTTCAAAAACGCATCCGGCGGCGGAGCGAGGGATTTCGTATGGCAAGGAGAAACAGAGGACAGAAAGATGTCAGGAAGAAGATGGGATTCCTGTTGGTTTTTAAAACGTGCATCTCCTTGCCATACGAGATCCCTCGCTCCGCCGCCAATGACACTCAGCGGGAATGAACGCTTCGGGGCGTCTCCGCTCGGGAACGAGAAGCGGGCGGTTGGAGTGACGACGTGCGTTTCCATTCGGGAATGATTTTTGAATTTCTTGCCCTTATCCGTAAACCTTGATTTTTTATCCAAAATATGACTATCCTCTCTTTGAGGCTCATGAACGGGCCTTGCGGACTTTCAAACATTGAGGAAGGAGCGTTCACATGAACGGGAAGGCCATTTTTACGTTGATCGTGTGCATAACCGGAGCGGCATGCGGAGGATCGGGCCATGACCATGGTTCGGTCGGAGACGCCGGAGCGGCAGGAGTCGGTCAGGCGGGTTCTGCGGAATCCGCGTCCGGCGGCGCGGTGATTGCGAATGCCGGTGCCGGTATGTCCGGGGCCGCAGGTTCGGAAGCGCCGGATGCCTCCGGAGGCGGCGGTACGGGCGGAGAGGCCGGAAGCGCCGGATCAGCCAATGCGTCTGCTGTCGGCGGATCGGAACATGCTTCCGCCGGATCAGCCGGTTTGCCGGAAGGCGGCTCTGCGGGTCTCGTGACCGGAGGCGCGTCGGGCGCGTCGGGCGCGGCAGGCCAGAACGCCGGAAACGGCGGCACGGCAGGTCAGAGCGCCGGTAGCGGCGGCACGGATTCCGCGGGGAACGCGGGCGCATCCGGATCAGCCGGTACCGCTTCCGCAACGGGCGGGGCAGCAGGTGCTTCGACAGGCGGAGCCGGCGGCTTCGCGACCGGTGGAAATCCATCAACCGGAGGATCGTCCGGATCTGCAGGTATCGGCGGAGACGTTGGGATCGGCGG
>CAYMPS010000068.1:2739-5927 GCA_964392485.1 uncultured Gammaproteobacteria bacterium
GCGGCGCAGCGGGCCGGTCGGGTGAAGGCGGCCAGGGAGGAGCGGGAATGACGTTCCCACCCTGTTACCCGCTGCACGGCATCGGCCTCGGCCCGTACATCGCATCGGGCGAGGATCCGCGCAACGGGCCTTCGCAGATCACGACGGAGGAACTCACGTCGCGTATCGGCCTTGTCGCGCCCTACGCGGACCGCATCCGTACGTTTTCGTGCGATGAGGATCTGGCGGATGCGGGACGCCTCATCCATGAAGCGGGCAGGGAAGCGTATATCAGCGCGTGGATCGGACCCGTGACAACGCAGGCGGGCATCGACGCCAACGCGGCGCAGATCGCCTGTTTGTGCGACCGCATCGCGGCCGGTGACGCGGATGTTGCCATCGTGGGCAGCGAAGTGCTATTGCGCGGAGACGTGACCGAATCGGAACTGATCGATTACATCTCGCAGGTGCAGGCCTGCGCTTCCGCCGCATCCGTGGACATTCCCGTGACGTATGCCGACGTGTACGGCGTGCTCCTGGACCATCCGAACATCCTGAACGTCGTGGACGTGGTGTTCGCGAACTACTACCCGTACTGGGAAGGCCGCGACATCGACCTGGCCGTTGCGTACGTGGACCGGTGGCATACGCAGCTCATGGATGCCTCCGGCGGCAAGCAGGTCGTCGTATCCGAAACCGGATGGCCGAGCTGCGGAGACGCCATCGGTGATGCGGTTCCGTCTCCGGAGAACGCGTCGTTCTACTTTTTGAACGTTACGTCCTGGGCGCAGGCGAACAACGTGGCCTACTTCTACTTCGAGGCGCTGGACGAGCCGTGGAAAACGGCAATGGAAGGGCCGCAGGGCGCCTGCTGGGGCGTGCTTGACCGCACCGGCGTCCTGAAGCCGGGCATGCGGAACGTCTTTGACTGCGAAACCATGGAAGACAACTGGACGAATCCGGCCATCGGTATCGATGTCATTGATTTTTCCGGAATACCAGAACAGGTCACCACGAACATCGGCCAATTTCTTGTGGCCGTGCCCACGCTTCCGTCCCAGGAGGTTTCGGTGAACGGTCAGCCCCTGCCGGAAACGGCAACGGACGGCACGGGGAACTGGGCAACGGTCGTTCCGCTCGTGTCGGGCGACAATCAGATCGTGCTCGAGGTGCTGTCGGGTGAAGAGGTAACGCTCCGGGCCGAGAAGACGATCACGTATGATCCGGCCTATTCCACGGCGAGCAGGCAGCTCGTGTACGTGGACGTGGTGTACGAGTCCCTTGAGGACTACCCCGTTCCGGAGATTTCCGGGACCGTGGTCTTGGACCCCGTGCTCAACGCGCCGCTCGGCATTATCCCGGATCGTCATGTGGCGGGGATCGCTCCCAACGGGAACGAGATCTACCTCCAGGACCGCGGCGTCATCGAGACGTCGTTCCACACGGAGACGCGGACGCTGGCGTTCAGCTCCGATATTCTTCAGAACAGCTTTCTCGCCTCGCCGGACGGCCTCACGCTGTACGCGTGGAACGAGCGGCTGGACGTGGGAACGAACACGCTCCTTGAACCGCTTCCCGGCGATATCACCACCGGGAGCACGTGGTCCTACGCGGAGGTGCCGGGCGGTCCGGCCATCTCCTCGGACGGAAGCAAGATCTACTACGCGAATCCTGTTACGAGCTACGATATCGACATCATCGATACCGGAACGAATACGCTGACGGCCACGGACATGTACGCGTACGTCTTCATCAGCGATCTGGCGCTCACGCCGGATGACGCGTACCTCCTGATTTCCTCGTACCAGTCGAATCATGGGGACGTGCAGATCCGTGATCTTTCCACGAACGAGTTCGTCCAGCACCTTTCCGACGGCAGTCTTGCCTATGACATCGGTGATTTCGCCGGTGAAATCGGGATCCTGCCCGGTACCGGGCAGGCGGTCGTCGGCGGCTCGGGCAATCCCGCGTCTTCCACGCAGGGCGGCCTCACGGCCTTCGGCCTGCAGGACTACGTGGTTACGTCCCGCGTCTCGCTTCCGCACGCGGATAACCTTGCGGTTTCCTCGGCCGGCGACGTGTTCGTTTCCTCCGGGGAGAACGCGCTCGTTCAGAAAGACGGCGTTGACGTGTACCGCCTGAGCGCTTCGGGCGAGCTCGAGCCGGACCGGAGCTTCTACCTGGGCGTGAACGCCTACGCGTATTCCACCGGCTATCCCAAGAACGACCAGATTCGCCGCATCGTGATCAAGGAGTAAGCCTCGCCGGGAACGCTCCTTCTTCCTCCCTTATCAGGCGGTTCATCCACGCGGATGGATCGCCTGATTTTTTATATGCCGCTCTTTCGATAAGAACAAACCGGCGATCGCTCTGATCGCCGGCCGTTTGAGCAGAAGGGGAGAGCGTTATGCGCGTCGGATGGCGCGTCTTCCTTCCCGGGATATGCGGCAGGATGCGTGGCAGGAAGGGAGGTCTCCGAATCGATCGACGGGAACGAGCACCAGGCCTTCGGCGGCCATGCGCTTGATACAGCGTTCCGCGTCTTCCGGCTCGATGCACAGGGAAAGATCGGCGATGAGATCGCCAAGGGATGACTCGCCCGCAGCCAGGAATGCAAGGATGGTCCGCGCGTCTTCTTGATATCGGCGCTCTTTCCATGCCGCATACATCCGGCGCGCCGCATACGCGAGGAGCGCGAACAGGAACGTGAGGCGAACCGCCAACGAGAAGGTCTGAAGGTGCTGTTCGTGAACGATCAAGGGAATCTCCTTTTTGGCTTGCGGATAACGGCATACCATGTGGCGGGGGAATGATCAAGAAGTGTGTTTATCGGGTTATATCAAGCACGCTTGACAGCCTGTCCATTTTATGTTATGATTTTTTCGTTCTTTAAAATAGAGCAAATCGTGTCTGAAACGGCTTTTTTCACCTGAAACATCCGGTCAAGAAAGCCGTTTCTGACAAAAGGGAGCTCCGGCGAGCGGATGGGCCGCTTAATGGATGTCCCTACGGTAACAGAAGGAGTTTGTCATGACGCAACGTGTCACCGACGAACAGTTTGGTCAGTTTGGAAAAAGGCGTCGCGACTTGGAGCGGAGGCTTCTGGACGGGTCTGTTCCGTTCGAGCTCGCGATGGACGGTCTGCAAGCCGTCATCGAACACGATCAGCCTCGCCTCGTAAACCTCGTGGGTCCGTTCTACCCCAAGGG
>CAYMPS010000069.1:0-5879 GCA_964392485.1 uncultured Gammaproteobacteria bacterium
CCCCCTAACTCCCTAATCCCTATCTCCCTAACTCCCTTCCCAATAGATACCTCCTGTACCCATCGCTTTTCGTCCTGCGTTGACGGTACGTCCTTTTATTGTGTAAGGTGCATTGGCTATGTTTACGAATGCAAAGAACACGGATACGCCATATCCGACAGATACGCCGATGATGCCTCCCATGGGGTCGAGCCTGGCGCCGCAGGCCGCAACTTTGATTGCGCGAGGCGTTAAAGTGGAAGGGGAGTTTAAGAGCCAGGGCGACGTTGTCATCGAAGGCGACGTACAGGGGACCATAAACACCGTTGGAACACTCACGGTCGGATCCGAGGCGCACATCAAAGCGGATGTTACGGCTGATGAAGCGATCATCTCCGGTACGGTTGACGGCAACCTCACCATTAAAAAACAGGCGATGCTCCATGCGAGTGCACGCATCAAAGGAGACCTCACGGCCGAGCGCATCACCGTTGAGTCCGGTGCGGCACTGGAAGGAAAAGTTCAGGTCGGGAGTCCGTCCATCCAGGCGAGCGTGAAACCGCGTTCGGAAGATGTGAAATCAACGCCGGAGCCGAGTCCGGTGAAGGCGGTTTCCGTCGAGACCGAGAAGTGACCGACGGGAAAATGGAAATCGGAAAACGGAGGGAGGCGTTGAGCGCCATTTGTGAGATTCCGATTCCCGATTTCCATTTTCCAATTTCCATTCCGCTATGAATCGTTTGTACGCATTCCTGTACGACGATTTTCTGTCCGCCCCCTCGTACCAGAAGATCCTCGCAAACATCGAGACGCGCTGTTCGATTCTCGGCATTCAGGGCCGTGTTTCACGTCTTGCGATTTTTCGAAGCGCGCGGGAGCTCGTGGAGAACCTCGTCATGGACGGGGCGCAGACGGTTGTGGTCGTTGGAAATGACAAGACGCTTCAGAAGATCATGTGGTTCCTGCCGGATCTCCCGGTAACCGTTGGCTACATTCCCGTGGCCGAACCGTTCGGCATTGCGAGTCTGCTCGGCATCCCGCCCGGGGAAGCGGCCTGCGACATCCTGGCCGCCAGGCGCGTGGAAACGCTCGACATCGGCAAAGTGGACAAACGGTACTTCCTTACCGAAGTGCTGATTCAGGACACGAAAGCGAGCGTGCGTGTTGATAAGCAGTTTAATATTTCGGCCAAACATGCGGGAACCATTTCCATTCGCAACCTCGGAAGTATCGCGATGAACGGGGGAGCCATGGCAAATGCCAAAGACGGGTGGCTTGAACTCGCCGTGGAGCCCATCCTTCCCACGGAGCGCAAGAGCCGTTTTTCATTCTTGAAATCCCTCAAGCGAGGGGAAGAGACGTTGCTTAAACTCAAGGAAGGAATCATTGAATCAACGGAGCCCGTGGACCTGCTCATCGACGGGCATCCGATTAACGGATTCAAGTTCAACCTCGGCGTGATTCCGAATAAACTTAAGATTATCACCGGAAGGAACAAGCGCCTGGATTCGTCTTCGGACGGAGCCTTGCCTGAGGCGCCGAGTCATGGTATCGTCTCGGCCACGCAAGGGCATCTGCACAGAGTCGCCTCCTGGTGGTCTAAACAGAGAATGTATTTTTAGCAAGTGGCGTTTAGCGTTTGGCTTTTAACCAGACGCCAAACGCCAGAAGCCGAAAGTCTGTTCAGGAAAATGATTAAGCTGAGGTTTTCTGGAAGTGCCTGAGAAAGTGAAACATGCGCAGGTGGCGGAATTGGTATACGCGCTAGCTTGAGGGGCTAGTGGGCCATAGGCCCGTGGAGGTTCAAGTCCTCTCCTGCGCACCACGTAAAAACGACGGCTCGTCCGTCGTTTTTACTCTGGACAGAATGATCAATTTGCACTACACTCGCTGCACAAATTTATGGACGCTTAGCTCAGTTGGTTAGAGCGTCTCGTTTACACCGAGAAGGCCGTAGGTTCGAATCCTACAGCGTCCACCATCGCGTTAAACGCGAAACCACCAAAAACTTTCGTTTGCACGAAAGTTTTTGGTATCCAATATCACAGCACCCCTCGGCCAAGCATGGGCTAAGGGGTGCGGGAGCATGGGGTTTTGTTGTTTATTGAGATCTGCTGAGATCAGTGATCCGGTCGATGCGCCGGCTGTGCTCCGTGTTGTTTTGGAGACCGCTTGAAATGGCTTGCATGCCGGTCACGATGCAGACAAGGCTGATGCTCAGAATGATGAGACCTTTCATCGAACCCTCCGTTTCCTCGTGTTTCAATATCACGATTTAACGAAGGAAGATATCAGAAAAAAGGGATTTTGTCAAGGGCATGCGCTAGTAATCAGTGTCCCCGTCATGTAGCCTTTGATTATATGCACGCTATTCTCGTTCACGGCTGGAAAGGCTGGCCGGACAATGCCTGGTTTCCCTGGCTTCGAAAGGAACTGGAAGCCAAAGGGTTTACAACCGAGGCGCTCAAGCTCCCGAATCCCTTACTGCCGGAACGCGATGCGTGGGTTCGCATGGTCAAGGATTCGATCACGGGACCGGACACGGTGCTCATCGGCCACTCTTTGGGATGCGCGGCCATCCTGCTCGCCCTTCAGGAGTATGGAGGGCCGCCCGTTGCACAGGCCGTGCTCGTGAGCGGCGTGGGCAGGCCGTACCTCTCCGGCGCCATCGTCAAAAAAATGGAAGAATGGACAGGTTGGTTCACGGAGAGCATCGACTTCGAAGCGATCAAGTCCAAAGCGCGGAAATGGACGGTCATCCACTCAAGGCATGACTACATCGTCCCGTTCGAAGAGGGGAAGTGGCTCGCGGATCAGTTCGGCGTTCCGGTCATCGAGCCCAAGGCCAAGGGGCACCTGATCACCGAAGAGCGCTGTCTCGAGCTGCCGGAAGCGCTTGAGACGATCGTTTGAAATATCGAATATTGAATATCGAAAAACTTCCATCATGCAGCGGGGCATCGTTTGAGGAGCCTCGATATTCGAAATTCGATATTCGGTATTGTTAGAAATTTATCTGTTTTTCATGTTTCTCCCCAGTCCCTTGCTTGCAGAGATGCTACAATAATTTCAATCTATGGGATTAAAAGTCATTGCCCTCGGAACCGGCGTTTGTTCGAACTGCTACAGAGGATGCGAGATGAAGGACCGCCGGCCTCCCGGTTTTTTGGTCGACGTTGACGATACGCAGATCCTCCTGGATTGCGGAGCGGGCGTTCGTTACCAGCTCCAAAGAGCCGGCTACGATTACGGGCACGTCCAGCACGTTGCCGTGACGCATGCGCATCCGGATCATGCGGCGCTCCCGCAGTTCCTGCAGGCAAAATCCTGCCGCCGCATCTTCAACGACGACCACCATGAGTTCGGCGTGTGTTCCATCTATCTCCCCTCGGCGCTCGTGGAAGGATTCGATGCGGTATGGCGCTGGCACGTGCCGGAGAACGACGGAAAATATTGGGCGGAGTTCACGCCGCGCTTCGTTCCGGTTGATGAAGGGAGTTCCATCGGCATAGCGCCAGGAATGACGCTCAAGGCATTCCCCGTGTACCACGCGTTCGGACAGCATCCGTGCGTGGCGTATCGCATTGAGACGCCGTACGGCGTTGTCGCGTACTCCGGAGACAGCGCGAAGTGCGAAGGTCTCATCAATGCCGCGATGGATTCGGATATCTTCATCTGCGAACAGGCGTTCCGCATCGGGTATGAGGATAAGGTCAAATACGGCCATCTCACGCCGTTTGAAGTCGGCGAGGTTTCCGCGCGAGCGAAAGCGAAGCACGTGCGCATCGTGCACTACATCGGCATGGATACGGAGGAAGACGTCATCGCGGAGGTCCGACGCGGAGGCTATGACGGCGATGTGAAACGCGCAAAAGATTTGGACATGTGGACGCTGGATGAATAGTTGTTTCCGCGTTAACGGATCAAGTGCATGAAACGCATACTCATCATTCCGATCGGAATAGCCATCCTCGCGATGGCCGTCGTTCCCGTGCTCGCACAGGAGGACGATGCGTTCTTTGATGTCCTTCGTTCGAACCTTTCGGAGCAGGCGATCGAGAACATTGACGGACAATCGGCGCCTTCGGAGATTAGAGCCGAACGGGAGTCCATTCTCGGAGAATCGGTTGTGTTTGAATCCGCAACAGCCGCCGCATCGAACGACCTTCGATCGGAGCCGTACGTTGCGGGCCGTGATACGCTGAGCGGACCCATTGCGGCCGGAGCCGTTCTCCTGACGGTTATCATCATCATCCTTATCTTTTTTATCGTGACTTCTTCGGGGCGTTCAGACGAAGCATCGTAGAAATGTACAATCTGCTATACTGAAAATCATATGAATTTCTTTTTACGCATCCTCATCGGCTTCGCGATTATGGGCGCCGGCGTATTCACGGTCATCCGTACGCGGTCCGTTCTCGGTTTTTTCGGTCCGATCGAATGGGCCGAGCGCAAGCTCGGCGGCGGCGGGAGCAACTTGCTATTAAAGCTCATCGGCATCGCTTTTTGCTTCATCGGCATGATCGTGGCATTTAACCTTTGGAACGCCTTTCTCGAAGCGACCATCGGCGGAATCGTTTAATCGCTCCTATGATTCTCCGTTCCGGTTCGGAGCTCATCAATCCGTTTCGCGTGCTCGAACGCGCGGGAATTCATGAGCGCATGCGCGTCGCAGACCTCGGTTGCGGCGCGATCGGGCATTTCGTGTTTCCGGCGGCGCAGCTCGTCGGACCGAAGGGAACCGTGTACGCCGTGGACATCCTCAAGGATGCGCTCGTCATTTTGGAGCGCCGCGCCAAAGAGGATCAGTACACGAACATCGAATACGTATGGTCGGACATAGACGTGTACCGCGCCGCGCACATCCCGGAAGCCGGGGTGGATTTGACGCTCCTCGTGAATAACATCTTTTTGTCCGAGAACCGTCCGCACCTGGTGAAAGAAATGGCTCGGCTCACGAAGAAGGGCGGAAGAGCCGTTGTCATCGATTGGAAGCGTCAGGCGACCGCCATCGGTCCGCCAACGGATCAGCGCCTGTCCGTACAGGACGTGAAGGATCTTTTTGATATTCCGGAGTTTCGGTTCGAGGATGAATTCGATGCGGGGAAAGCGCACTACGCGCTCGTATTCAAGCGGACGGATACCGCGCTGAAGCCGCCGAAATAGAAACCGATCATCGATCACCGAAATCGAATCGTAGGAGCGATCGGCTTTCAGGCATCGATCCGTTGACACGAGCCCGCTCATGGAGTAAAAAATCCTCTATCTATGCAAGAACTTCTTACGCTGAACTACTGGTTCAGTATTCGGACCATCCCGTTTCTTCCCGTTGCCGAGCGCGGACTCCTGGTGCTTTTCGGCGTCTTTACGCTCGTCGGCATCAGCACCTCCCTGTTCCTCTTAAAGAAAGGGTATGCCAAGCCCACGAAGCGGGCTCTCGGCAAGTTCGCATCGCTCCTCACGTGGAGCGGGCTCGTGGGATTGCTCCTCTGGGTGTTTACGTATCAAGGTGTTCCGGTGTTCAGCATGCGCTTCTTTTATATCCTTTGGATCATCTGGATCATCTGGGGATTCTATTCCATTTACAAATACCTTTGGGTTGAGGTACCGGAGAAGCGGAAGATGTATAACGAACGACTGGAACGAGAGAAATGGCTTCCGAAGAAAAAGTAAGTCCCGTTGATGTTTCCGCAGATGAAAAGGGGAGTGTATCCACGGACCCGCGGCGGGCTTTGGGGAATCGCGGCGAAGAGATCGCCGCGGATTTTTTTATCGCGCGCGGGCACGAGATTCTCGCGCGGAACTGGCGGTGCCGCGAAGGGGAGATCGACCTCGTGGTGCGCGTGGGCGATGCGATCCGCATCGTGGAGGTGAAGGCGCGCAAATCCCTGCGCGCAGGT
>CAYMPS010000070.1:0-5792 GCA_964392485.1 uncultured Gammaproteobacteria bacterium
GTTAGGGGGTTAGGGAGTTAGGGGGTTAGGGAGTTAGGGGGGCTTAGCTCTGGAAATCAAAAAGCCTCTTATGAGGCTCTTTCGTTGATTTACTGGGATCTAGTTCCAATTATTCGAAGCTGTTTCTAGCCCATACTCTATCCAGTCTCGCATTCCGGCGACGGTGTCAATAGCATTCGGTGCATTTTCTGGGGATAATTTTCCCAAAACCCAGTCTTCCGCGGCCATGCTCCCTTCCGGCCGGCCGATGCCGATGCGCATCCTCTGTACGTTTTTCGTCCCGAGCCGCTCGTAGATATGATCAATGCCGTTATGCCCGGCCGGGCTCCCGCCTTCTTTAAACTGAATGCGCCCCGGTTCAAGATCCATGTCGTCATGAATCACGAGCAGGTCTTTCGGATCAATCTTATAGAATGACGTTAACGCCTGTACGGCGTCGCCGGATCGATTCATGAACGTCGTGGGCTTGGCGAGCACGATCGATTCATCTTGAACTATGACTTTCGCGATGAATGCTTTTCGCTTCGCGTCCTCTTTCCAAAGGGCATCCTCTTCCACGGCGAACGCATCCACGGCATCAAAGCCGAGGTTGTGGCGCGTCCCTTGGTACTTGGCGCCGATGTTTCCTAATCCGATGATGAGTTTCATAGGCTGGCTATTATTGACTGCCGGAAGCTGGCTGTCGGCTATCGGCGGCCGGCTATCAACTCCCCGACTCACGACCCGATCCATCCAAGAGCATCCATTCAGCCATACCGGCTGTCAGACCGGCGCATCACTTTCGTTTCCTCCTCTGATTCCTCAACTTCACTTTCTTCGCTTCTTCCTTCGTCAGGATTTTCTTTTTCCGCTCTGTCTTCCCTTCTCCCGCGGCATCAAGGCCCGGCCCCTGCACGTTCCACGCGCGATCCGCTTTTTCCATGGGGATGTTCGTTGATCGAACGACGATGGCCGTTCCGGAGAAGCCGTACTTCTCACGGATCTTCCGTTCCAGGAATTTAAGCCATGAATCATGCACGGACTGCTTTCTTCCGCGCACGGTCACGAGGAAGGTCGGCGGCTCCGTCCTCACCTGCGCCATATCGTACACATAGGGAGACTTCGGTCCAAGGACCTGGAGCGGCCGCTTCTGCTTGATAACGGATTTAAGCAGTTTGTTCGCCGCATTGTAGTCAATCGTGCGATTCCGTTCTTCCTGAACCTTGAATGCGAGGTCCAGGAGATCTTTGGCGCGCCTTCCCGTTTTGGCGCTTACGAACATCATGGGCGCCCAAGAGAGGAAGGGGAATGCGGATCGGATGTGCTCCTCGAACTTCTTGGCGCTCTTCGCGTCCTTATCTTTTGTCAGGTCCCATTTGTTCGCAACGAGGATCAATCCCTTGTGTTCATCCTTCATGAGTCCGGCGAGGTGGCGATCCTGAAACCCGGGTTCCTCGTTCACGTCGAATACGAGGAACGCGATGTCCGCGCGTCGGAGCATGTCCTTGTTCTTCTCGATCGCGGCCTTTTCGAGCCCCCTTTTTACGTGCGATCGTTTTCGCATACCCGCGGTGTCCACGAGAATAATCTCCCGTCCTTTGTAAGTCAGGTGCGTATCCTGCGGTTCGCGCGTCGTATGCGGAATATTCGATACGATGACGCGTTCTTCGCCCAGGAGCGCGTTCGTGAGCGAGGACTTGCCCACGTTCGGACGCCCCATGATGACGATGCGAAGCGGCCTTTTCTCCGTTTCTCCCGTCCCTTTTTCAATATCGGCGTCCTTTGGATTCTTTTTCCGTTTCTCGAGGACGGCGTATGTCTCATCGAGCAGATCTCCCACGCCTTTTCCGGATGCCGCGCTCACCATCACGGGATCTCCGTATCCGAGTCCCTTGGTACGTCCTTCGGCGATCGCGGAGATGTCTTTCTGATGATCGACTTTATTCGCAACGAGGATCACTTTTTCCGCATGCTTCCTGAGGAGCTTTGCGAGTTCGCGGTCCTCATCCAACACGCCCGTTTTCGCATCCATGAGAAAGAGGATGGCGTCCGATTCTTTTATCGCCTGTTCCGCCTGCTTGCGAATTCCTCGTCCGATTTCATCATCTTCCGTATCAACGCCGCCCGTATCAACGACTTGGAACGACCGCCCGCGCCAGGTGGCGACCTCGGTGTTCCGATCGCGCGTCGTGTGCGGTTTCGTTGAGATGAGCGCGCGCCTCCGTTCGATGATTTTGTTCCAAAGGGTGGATTTGCCAACATTCGCCCGCCCGACGATGGCGACGACGGGGAGATCGGAGGGGTGCGTATGCTCAGGACGTTTCATAATCGCTTGTCTGTTGTCTGTCGTCGGTTGTCTATTGATCTCTAATGAGTGTCTGCGACAACAGACGATTAACGACAGACAACAGACTATTTGATCAAATCGTAACTCGCGTCTCCGAGAACGATGAGGAAATCCGTGTTTTCATTGTCCGCGGGTTTCAGCTCCTCAGCGTCATTCGTCGAAGTACCCGTCCACGAGGGGAGCGAGGCGGACACGTTCGCCTGAAGCAGTGTTTTGAGTTTTGCGAGCTCGTCGGCGCGCGCGCCGTCCGTGAGATCGTAGATCACCGTCTTTTCATACCCGCGCTTGGAAGCGTTCCCGATGCTCTGCACCACGTAGCCGCTCTCTTCGAGGCGTTGGGATACTTGCGATGCGAAGCCCGTAATGTTCGTTCCGTTCCGCACCTCAATGGAAACTTTTTTGACGGGTTCCTGCGCGGCTTCGATTTCCTCATCCGATGCAAAGGGATTTTGGGCGATCGACCGGATCTCCGACCAGTCGCGCTCGCGCGGGAACAGCATGTACGCGCCGTTCACGGTGCTGTTCACGAGTTCTCCGTCCGCGCCATTCGACAGCACGTGCGTAACGATGTTTTCCGTGGAGAGGTTCTTGACGAGCGGGGCGAGCTTGATGATCTCCCAGGCGGTGAGATCCGTCTGGATATTCGACGCGATGGATTCGTAGAGCTTGATGAGTCTATCGGGCCTCGCGAGCGTCCCGAGGGACAGGAGCTTTTCCTTTACGGCGAGGATGACGATCTGCTGTCTGCGCGAGCGCGCGAAGTCGCTCCCTTCGCCGTTCGATCCGTGCCGCGAGCGCGCGTACTTGAGCGCCGTCTCGCCGTCCAAATGCTGTTCGCCGGCTTCGAATGATACGACCTGCCACTTGTCGTCGTACGTCGGGAACTCGCGATCCGTGAACGAACGCTCCACGTTCACGTCAATGCCCCCCAGGGCGTCGATGAATTCAACGAACGATTTAAAGTCGATCTTTATGACATGGTCGATTCGAATATCCAGGAGCTCCTCGTACGCATCCGCGGCTTCGCGCGCCCCCTGTCCGGGATTCGCCTGTTCCGCGTACGCATTCACGGCATTGATTTTGATGAAGCGTCCTCCGCCCAGCGGATAGGCGAGATCGCGCGGGATGGACATGATGCCGATCGATTGCGTTTTCAAGTCCACGCTCGTGAGCAGGATCGTGTCCGTGAGCTCGGGCCCGCTGTGTCCCTGGCCGCCCACGCCGAAGATGAGGAACGTCAAGCGGTCATCCGGCGTGCTAAAGGCATCCCGGCTGTCGGATCCCCACGCGATGCTGCGAATACTCGAAAGGATCGGGAGATTTCCCACTTCGTAGAGGACGCCCGTTCCGTGCGAAGCCGCCCGGTAGGAGGCGCCGGCGCCGATCGCGGCCAGGAGTCCCACGGACACCGCGAACACAACCGCGATGATCGCGGTCGTTTTGCGGGCGTTTTGCTCCGCTTCGCCTCCAAGGAGGTTTACTTTCAGGGATCTGTCCATGGATAGGGGGGAGTGTAGCCTGGTTTTACCGTATTGAAAAGATGGGGGAACGGGTTGGCGTGTTAGCGAGTTGACGGGTTGAAGAGTGCATAGTGCATGACGAGCGCATCGTGCTAAGGGAGGAATGTCGAATGGCAAAAGGCGAATGAATCCATGATTCGAGGATTCGGGTTAAAACGAGATCGCGAAGTGTAGAGATCTGCACCATTCGTCATTCACTATTTACCTTTTAATTTTTTACCTTTCGCCATTCGCCCCCTATCCCCAACGCCTCCTCCGTTCTGCCGTGCCGACTGATTTTGTGCTATCCTATGCCACAGAATGAGCTCGTTCCTATACGCGAAACCACAGGGTCAGCGAAATGAACGACGGATTGAACGTACATGGCGTACGGCGGTTTTGTTACTCGTGATCGTCGGGTTGATTATCCCGAGCGGTTTTGCGGATGCCGCGGCCGTGACCACGCTTATCAATACGCTCCTCATTGTCATCGCCAAGGTCCTCGAATGGATCATCTTGTTTGCCGGGAAGCTGGTCATTCTCGTCGTTGACGTGGTGATCCAGGTTGCGCAGTACAACCACTTCGTTTCTTCCGCGCCCGTTCGCAACGGATGGCCGCTGATTCGGGATGTCACGAACATGTTCTTCATCGTGATCTTGCTCATTACGGCATTCGGCACGATCATTCAATACAAAAAGCTCCATTATCGGGACATCTTGCCGAAGCTCTTGCTCATGGCCGTGCTCGTGAATTTTTCGCTTACGCTCATCGGACTGCTCATCGACTTGTCGCAGGTACTCATGCTCACGTTCGTGAACGGATTCAAAGCCGCGGCCGGCGGGAATTTCATCGAAGGGCTCAAGCTGAATAAAATCATGCAGTTGAGCACGACGCAGGCGCAGGTGACGGCTCAGTTGGATTCGGATACGCCGAACGATCCGCTCATCGTAAAGATTGTCATCGCGGAGATGCTGGCGATCTTTTTCCTCGGGATTACCGTTACCATGATGCTCATCATGCTCGTGTATCTCATCGCGCGCATCGTGGGCTTGTGGATCGCTCTCATTCTGAGTCCGCTCGCCCTCTTCGCCACGGCGCTCCCCCCGTTCCTCGCTCCCAAAGTGAGCGGCGTAACGGGGGATTACTGGACCAAACTCGGCGCGCTCCTTTCCGGCGGACCCATGATGGCGTTCTTCTTGTGGCTCACGATGGCAACGGTTCAGGGGGAGGGGTTCGGAACGTTTACGAGCACAGACGCCGCGCAGCAGGCCGAGATCGCAGGCGTCTTTTCCGGAGATTCCGGGTTTGCCACGGCCGTTGGGAACGTCGAAGACGTGGCCACGTTCTTCGTGGCGATCATCATGCTCCTCATGGGCATTAAAGCGGCCGTGGATGTGAGCGCGTCCATTGCTCCCGCGGCGGGAAAGCTTGCCGGAAAAATCAAGGATGTGGGCGTGAAGGGCGCGAAGTTTGCGGCGTACGGCGGTCTGGCAATGGCCGGTGCCGGTGCGGCGAGCGGCGTGTACCGCGCTGGGCGCTTTACAGGGCGGACCGTGGGAGGCGCCGCGGGTCGCGGGCTTGACCGCAGGTTGGATATTACGGGCAAAGGAGGACGCTTCATGCAGCGCGCGGGCGCAACGCTCGGGAGCACGGCGCTCATGGGAGCCGGAGCCAAGATGGCCGGCGTACGGCCGGGGCGCCGGAAGATGCTGGGCGAGAAGATGGAGAAGGGCATGGCGAACATGAACATGCCGGATCGCCTCAATCAGCTGGAGAAGCTCGCCTCTTCAAGGGATAAGGATAAAGCCCAGGCCGCGCAGCTGCAGCTCGCAAAACTCGTTTCCACGACGGACGGCATTGGCGCAAAATCCAAGCAGTTCGAGGCGGAGGCGAAGGCGAAAGGCATTGAGGGAGAAGCGGAACAGAGGGCGTACGCGGAAGTTCGCGCGCGCGAATACACGGGCCA
>CAYMPS010000071.1:0-5728 GCA_964392485.1 uncultured Gammaproteobacteria bacterium
GGCGGGAGCGGAGGCCTGACCATTGCGCCGAGCACGTCCGTGACGTTCAGCGGCCGCGCATATCCCGGGAGCCTCGTTGTCCTGCTCAAGGACGGGCAGGTTGCCGTGAGCACGGTCGCGGGTCCGGATGCGGTGTTTGACGCGGGGCTTTCCGGCATTTCGGGCGGGAGCTATAACTTCGCCCTGTACAGTCAAAGTACGGAGGGGCGCCGTTCCCGTCTCTACACGTTTCCGATCACCCTGACGAAAGGCGCGATTACGAATATTTCCGGCATTATCATTGCGCCGACCATTGACGTGGACAAAAGCGTTGTCCGGCAGGGAAATCCGATCACGGTCTTCGGTGAAGCCGCACCCGGAGCGGACGTGACGATTCGAGTGCATTCGGATCAGCTGTTTTTTAGTACGGTGCGCGCGGATGAAAACGGAGCCTATCTTTCATACGTTGATACGGCTCCCATGCACCTGGGAACGCATGAAGCCAGCTCCCGGGCCGAGGCCGGAGATCTTGTGAGCGAATATGGCACCGTCGTAGCCTTTACGGTCGGAACGGAGGATATGCCAAGGAATGCGCTTCCCGCATGCGGCCGGGCGGACCTGAACTGCGACGGCCGCGTGAACCTTGTTGATTTTTCCATTGCCGCGTATTGGGTCGATCGTCCGCTTGAAGCCGAAATGACTCGCAAGGAGGACGAGCGTTTGAATGGCGACGGCAAGATTGATCTCGTGGACTTCAGCATCATGGCGTTTTACTGGACGGGTTAGATAAAATATATGCGCTACCGTCATCAATTTCAACGCGTACGCCTCCCGCATCGGCGGAAGGAGGATGCGGATACCGGATCACGGATTTGGGATCATGGACGTTCGTTTATCATTGCCGCGATAACGACAATGGGTTTCACGGCGTTTTTGGCATTGCCCGTGCACGCGGCCGAGGTTTGGGCAAGCGCGGTTCAGCAGGAGATCCGGCCGCTCCGCTCAATGGAGATTTCCTTTTTTATGAATACGCAGGGCCGGGAAATCAATGCCGTGGAAGGGACGGCCGTGATTCCCTCTCCCTTTGAGATTCAGGAGGTGCGGGACGGGAATTCCGACGTCATCTTTTGGGTCGAGCGTCCGGCTCACTCCGGAGAGGGGAACGTCCATTTTGCCGGCGTGATTCCCGGCGGGCGCACGGATGAGGCTCTCTACCTGTTTTCGGTCATTATACGCGGGGAGGAGCCCGGAAGCGGACAGGTCGGCATGACAGATCTCCGCGTGCTTTTGAATGACGGGGAAGGAACGGCCGCGCCATCCGCGTTTCGCGGGTTCGCGTTTTCCGTACGCGATGACGCGCCGGAACTGCCTCCGTTGCCGCCGAAAGCCAAGGACCTGGAGCCGCCCGAATCCTTTGAACCATTAATCGTGCAGGATCCCGCGATCGCGGACGGGAAGAACGTGGTGATATTTATGACGCAGGACAAAGGCGCGGGCGTGGCGCATTACGAAGTGTTTGAAACCCGGCGCGAACTCACGTACGAAGAGGATGTGCGCTGGATCAAGGCCGAGAGCCCCTACGTGCTTAAGGATCAGGAGCTGAAGAGCTACGTGTACGTGAAAGCAACGGATCGCGAGGGGAATGAGCGCATCCGTCGGCTGGAGCCTCTGCGGGAACGTTCAATATATGAAAATAACATGAACTGGATTATACTACTGGTGGCATTTTGTGCCGGGTTTATTGTGTTTATTGTACGCAAGCGGTATGGAGGGGTTCACTATTTTAAACGGAACGGAGCAGAAAAAAAGCGACGATAGAGCGCATGGCGGTTCTTTGAGGCTTGCGTTTCATGCTTTGTTTTTCCTCATGCTCCCGGCGCTCGGGATTTTTGTTGCCCAACCGGTTGCGGCGGCCACGCTCTACCCGGCGCCGGCCAGCGGTTCGTACAATGTCGGCGACACGTTCACGGTGGGCGTATACGTGTCTTCGCCGGATCAGGCCATGAATGCCGTATCCGGCGCGCTCTCCGTGTCCAGAGAACGTCTGGAGATCGTTTCCGTTGCTCCCGGAAGTTCCATTGTTAATCTGTGGGTTCATGATCCTGCCTATTCCGCTACGGCAGGCACGGCGAACTTTGAAGGCATTGTGCTGAATCCCGGCTTCATCGGGTCCGGCGGGCAGGTCATGGTCATGAAGCTCAAAGCCATTGCGCCGGGCGTGGGGAGCGTCAACCTGAATTCCGGCGTGGTCCTGGCGAACGACGGACATGGCACGAACATTTTGCGTGGCCTGGGCACGGCGCAGTTTATGATTATCGGAGTCGATATTCCCGCGCCGCAGGAAGAGCCGGAGGATGTCCGGCCTCAGGCACCCGAAGAGCCCGCATCGGATCGCGAGCAGCCGACAGAGCCTTTGAGGGAACAGCGTGAGCCCAAATACCCGTTTGGCGCACCGGTTGTGGTGTCCGAAACGCATCCGGACCCGAATGCGTGGTACGCGGCGAACGACGTAAAGCTTTCCTGGACTGTGCCGACCGGCGCTTCGGCCGTGCGCGTACTCGTGAGCGGGAATCCGCATGATGCGCCGACCGTGCTGTACGACACGCCCATTGATTCTCTTGATCTGTATGATCTCAAAGACGGCGTATGGTACCTCCATGTCCAATTTCGCGATTCCGGATGGAGCGAAATAACGCATTTTAAATTTCAGATCGATACGCAGGAACCCGAGCCCTTTGAGCTTACGGAAGCCATGCGGGAGGATCCGACGGATCCCGTGGTTCGTTTTGGATTGAATGCCACGGATACCACGTCCGGCATCAGCTACTACGACGTATCGATCGAGGGCAGGCCTCTCAACGAGCGCGTGGACGGCGCGCTCAAAGAATTTCACAGTTCCGCGCTTGCGCCCGGGGACCGCACCATTTTGGTACGCGCCGTTGACGGGGCGGGCAATGCACGGGAGCGGGAATTGCATGTTCGCATTGAGCCTCTTGCTGCGCCCGTTATCCTCCGGTATCCGCTTTCGCTCAAGCGCGGCGACATGTTTTTCCTGCACGGGACATCGCAGTACCCGAATGCCTACGTTACGGTTTGGGTTCGGGCCGAGGACGGGGAAACGGCCTCGTATGAAGCTTTTAGCGACGGGAACGGTGACATTTCCTTTCTTACGAAAGAAAGCCTGCCAAAGGGCGTGGTCGATATCTGGCTTACGCTCAAGGATGAACGCGGCGCGCAGAGCGATCCGTCCGAGCGCGTGAGTATTGAGGTCCGCGACCTGCTCCTTTCGGATCTCTGGCCATGGCTCAGTTATTCGCTTTTCATCATTGCCGCGGCGCTCGTCTACCTTTTACGCAGAAACTGGTGCCAGCTCGCCGCGCTCCGCAAGCAGCTGAAGGAGGGAGGCGGCAACGAAGGGTATGCGGAGCTTGAGCGGGAGCTCGTTGCATTGCGAAAGGAAGTTGAGAAAACCGAGCGGGTTCGCAGGAAGGTCCGACCTTCGCGCCGGACGAGCCGCCCGGGTACCAAGGCGCGTGTGAAGCGAAAGCCCTCATCCGCCGCATCAGGAAAGAAGTACATCATAGGCAACCGGCGCGGGAAGAAGCAAGCGGAATAATTTCCCAAGCCTTTTTTACGGAGCTTCCTGTGAGGAGATAACCGACAGTATCATGCAAGGGATGTTGAACTGAACGCGTCCCCCCATGCGGCTCTTGCCAAGAGGCGAAAGATCGGCTATGATCCCAGCGCTTTCGCTTACAAAGCGTTCAGCAACACGCACCCACGGTGGCCATGGTGTAGTGGTAACACAGCAGGTTGTGGTCCTGTTATCATGGGTTCAATTCCCATTGGCCACCCCATCCCCCGTCGTTCGGCTGACGCCATGCGACGGAGGCGAAAAAATCCTCTTGAGAAATCGAGAGGGTTTTTATACCAAGAAGGCGTTTATACGATATCCTTATCCACACATTCCCTCTTGACACGTCCATCGTTGCATGGGACTGAATGAACTATGACGCAAGAAACAGCACTCGCCGTTCTCAAAACGGGCAGGAACGTATTTCTCACCGGGGAACCCGGAAGCGGGAAGACGCATACCGTGAACGCGTACGTGGAATGGCTGGAGGATCACAACATCGCTCCGGCGGTTACGGCTTCCACGGGCATTGCGGCAACGCACATCGGCGGGATGACCATCCATTCGTGGTCGGGAATCGGTATTCAACAATCGCTAACCGCATCGGAATTGAAACAGCTCGCGGAAAAAGAACCGCTCAAGCGGCGCATGCTTCGGGCGCGCGTCCTCATTATCGATGAGATCTCCATGCTCGACGGCCGCACGCTCACAACCGTGGATCGGGCATGCCGGGCGGTACGCGAGGAGGATAAACCGTTCGGGGGACTGCAGGTCGTGTTCGTCGGCGACTTCTTTCAGCTCCCGCCGGTTTGGCGACCGGATGACGCGCCGCAACAGACGCTCGTCAAAACGGATGAAGGGCCGATGTTCGCATTCAGGTCCCCCGCGTGGGAGGCCGCGGATCCGGCGGTATGCTATTTGTCGGAACAGCACCGACAGCATGATGAGCGGTTCTGTTCGTTCCTTTCCTGCATTCGGCGCGGACGGATGAACGAAGACGGCCGCGCGCTCCTTCGCTCATGCCTCGGATCCCCGCCGGATCATGATCAGCACACGCGCCTCTTTTCCCACAATGCGGACGTGGATCGCGTGAACAACGAGCGCCTCAATCGCCTCGTCGGCGATGAGAGCGCATTTCAGATGACGAGCAAGGGTCCGGAACGGTACGCGATTCGACTCAAGAAGACCTGTCTGTCGCCGGAATGCCTGCTGTTGAAAAAAGGCGCGCGCGTGATGTTTACGAAGAATCAGCCGGAATGCGGATTCGTAAACGGCACGCTGGGGGACGTTATCGGATTTGATGACGAAGACGGCGCGCCCGTTGTAGAAACCACGGATGGACGGCGCATCATTGTCGATTCGGTCGAATGGGCCATGACGGACGGAAGTCGAACGCTCGCGAAGATTACGCAGCTCCCCTTGCGTCTGGCCTGGGCCATCACCGTGCACAAGAGCCAGGGTATGACGCTTGATAGTGCGGTCGTGGATCTGTCCCGTGCGTTTGAGTACGGCCAGGGGTATGTGGCGCTTTCTCGGGTTCGTTCTTGCGACGGCCTCCGGCTCCTCGGCTGGAACGAGCGTGCGCTTTTGGTGCATCCGGATGTGCTCGCAACGGATGATCAGTTCAAGCATCAATCCGCCGCCGCCCGTCGCGAGGCGGAGCAGCGCGCATCAAACGAACAGGAGGAGCGTGAACGCGCGTTCATCAAAGCCTGCGGGGGCACGATTGAAACTGATGGAAAGAAGCATCGGATCGCGTATCCATTTATCGACATGTCAGAGGGCCGTCGTCCACGAAAAAAACGGCCGAAGGGCCCTTCCACGTACGCACAGACGCTCGCGCTGTTCCTGGAAGGGAAATCTCTCGCCGAGATTGTTGCCGCGCGCGGATTCACGGTCAATACGATCGTGTCGCATCTGGAAAAGCTCTCCGTGGAAGATAAAATCACAAAAGGAGATCTCGCGCGGCTCATTCCCGCATCCCTGGCGGATGACGCGCCCGCACTCCTCGCCGCTTTCCGCTCCAACGGCGACGGCCGCCTCACGCCCGTCTTCGAACAGTTCAACGGCGCGTACTCATACGATGATCTAAAGATCGTGCGGATGCTGATGTGA
>CAYMPS010000072.1:0-3983 GCA_964392485.1 uncultured Gammaproteobacteria bacterium
TCAAAATCAAAAAGTTCTTTCGTCGCTTCGCAGTACGACGGCGACAGGATCTCCCGTACCCACGGGAGGAGCGGCCCGCGGATCCACTTGGCCGCCGGACTCATCCACGCGCGCTTTTCCTCATGCAAGAGGTGCGGAGGCAGGTACGGACGCATGGCATCGACGAACACGCGCTTGCCCTGTTGCTTGGTTCCGAGCTTGAACTTCGATGGGATGCGGGACGCGTATTCCACGAGATCAACATCCAGCAGAGGAACGCGCTCCTCAAGCGCATGCGCCATGGTGAGTTTGTCCGTGCGGACAAGAGATTCGTCCGGAATCCAGGTTGAGATATCCACAGCCATAAGCTTGTTCACAGAATCCCTCCATTGAGCCGAAAAATGGGGCTCTAAGGCCTTTTTAGCCGCATTGGCACCATTGACCCCCATTTGCAGAAATCGACCCACCATAGCCTCTTTTTGAGCCACAAACGAAAGGTGCCTCTCAAGCCCGGATTTTGCCGCCAGTTTCTCCAGAGCCGATCTCCGGTCCCGGTAATCAGAATGCGAAATGCGCAATGCGAAATGCGCAATAAAACGAAACGTATTCAGCTTCTCAAGACGATCCGCATACCAATACCTCGGATACCCTCCGAACAGCTCATCTCCCCCGTCCCCGCCAAGCGCCACGGTGATCGAGGGCTTGGAATATTTCGCAATGAGATAGGTGGATGGTTGGACATGGTTGGATACCGGTTCGTCCATGTGCCAAACAATTTCATCCATCGTGTCCATCACATCCTGCGCCGAAAGCGTGAATTGATGGTGGTCCGTGCCGAAATGCTTTGCCGTCTTCTCTGCGAGGCGTGCGTCCGCATTGTATTTTTCCGGATCAATCTCGGTTTCGTATCCGATGGTGAACGTTTTGATGTTCTCCGCGCCCGCTTCCCGCATTATGCCAAGGACGGACGACGAATCGATGCCGCCGGATAAAAACACACCGAGCGGCCGGTCGGATACGAGCTGACGGCGAACGGATGCGCGCGCTCGCTCGCGAATGCCTTCGACGGCTTCCTGATACGACGCAACACGTTCCCCTTCCCGGAGTTCCCACCATCGGTCGATCTTCAGACTCCCGTTGCTGAATGATGCGATCGAACCGGGCAGGAGCTTCTTAATCCCTTTGAACATGGTGCGCGGTCCGGGGACGTACAAGAGCCGAAAGTACAGGCTGAACGCGTCGGGGTCGATCTCGCGCGGAACATCATGCTCCAAAATCGCCTTGATCTCCGATGAAAAAATGAGCCGCTTCCCATCGTGGTGATAGTAGAGCGGCTTGACGCCGATCGCATCGCGCACGAGATCAAGCCGCCGCTCCCGCGCATCCCAGATCGCGAACGCGAAGATGCCGTTCAGCTTCTTCAGGCCGCCCCTTCCCCACTTCGCGTACGCGCGAAGCAAAACTTCCGTATCGGATTCGGTCTTAAATGATTCTCCGAGCGCTTCGAGTTCGGAACGAAGTTCGCGATAGTTGTAGATCTCGCCGTTGTAGACGATGGTGTACCGCCCGTCTTCCGTTCTCATCGGCTGGCGTCCACCTTCCGACAGGTCGATAATCGACAATCTGTTGTGCGCGAGCGAGACGCTGTCGGACTCAAAAAACCCCTCGTCATCGGGACCGCGATGACGCGTGGCTCCGTGCATCCTCCGGAGCAGCTCCGGATCACGGAAGGTAAAGCCGTTAATCCCACACATAGTAAATGTCGAATGCCGAATATCGAATATCGAAACACGTTTCTTGTTCCTTTTCGATATTCGATATTCGAAATTCAAAATTCATGTTTTCTAGTTTCCGGGTCGGATGTAGAACGCCATTTTCTCGATCAAACGATCGAGTCCGTGACCCTCGCGGACGATCTTCTGCAGTTCTTCGCGGGACTTCAACGTCATGGATTGAATAAATGCCGCGATCGTCTGAGGATCATCATCTGCCGGAGATTCCGGATAGCCGATCGCCTCCGCCTGTCCTTTATTTATGATGGGCGTCATACCGCAGTACATGGCCTCGAGTACGGACTTGTCTATCGTCTGCGGGACCATGTTTATAAAGGTACGGTACTTTGGATACACGGACCGAAGGTCCCTCATGGGAATCGATCCCTTCAATTCCACCCGGTCTTGTAATCCGAGCGAGTCGATCAACGATTCGATTTCCTGCTGATACGTCGGATCATACCGCGGATCCTGCGGCCGCCCGTAATGCGTAAGCCGGTAGGTTGAAGGAAGTTTCGCCAACGTTTTCAAGACCAGCTCAAAACGCTTGCTGCGGGAAATCCGGTGTACGGCGAGCAAGTGCGTGGCCGGCTCGCGGTCCGCGTCCGCCGCTTCATTCGTGTTCCAGAACGACGTATCAATACCGTGACCGGTCACGACTTTTTTCGGATTCCCTTCGTAGTGCGGAAGACATTCCTTCGTGGCCGCGAACATGCGCTTGGCGGCGCGCGATCCGATCTTGAGTGAGATCGTATTCGTGTAATGCGTAAACCAGAGGTAGCACGGAATCCGCTTAAGCCACCAGTACCAGCACCCCATGAACAGCCATCGCGGCGTCATGTGCACGAAGGCGCGATCATGCGGCGTTGTCATGAGGATCTTCCAGAAGCGGATGACTTGCAACCAGCGCGAAGCTCCGTTCTCTCCTCCGAGTGAAATAACGGGAATGGTCAAACTCGTCTCCCCCTTCGCCGTACAAATGACCGTCACATCGAATCCCGCATCAGAAAACGCGCGCGCCCACAGGCTCGTGAAACCGAAGTCATCGTGCGACTCGTCGATCTTCGGCGTAATGAAGAGGAGTTTCATGATCAGCTGTTAGCTTATAGCCATTAGCTTTTAGGTCTCATATTCGGCGTAGACGCTCTCAAAAAACTAACAGCTAAAAGCTAATGGCTATAAGCTAAGAAGGATATCCGCGATCCTCTCCGCTGTCCGGCCATCCCATCCGTCCGGAATTCCACCCTTCTTCCACTCGCCGCGGAGTATTCGATCCACTGCATCGACGATTGCATCATGATCACGTCCGAACACTTCACTCGTTCCAATATCCACGGTAATCGGACGTTCGGTCTGTTCGCGCATGGTAATGCACGGAATGCCGAGAACCGTGGTCTCTTCCTGAACGCCGCCGGAATCCGTAAGTGCGAGCTTTGCATTTTTCGTTAGCGTCAGCATGTCGATGTAGCCTACCGGATCAATGACGCGAATGGATGACGGCAATGCGATATTTGATGCCTCGAGTCTCGACTTCGTACGCGGGTGCAACGGAAGGATGAGTTTTATTTTTTCCGCAACGGCTCCGAGTGTACGAACGAGTGAAGAGAGGCGATCTTGATGATCGACATTCTCCGGCCGATGCAAGGTCACGACGCCGTACCGAGACGACTGCAGATCATGATCCGCTAATATCGTCCGCTCTTCCGTTTGCGGTAGCGCATGGTGCAGTGTGTCGATCATGATGTTTCCGACAAAATGCGTTCGATCTTCCGGTATATGCTCGTTGCGCAGATGTTCCAGTCCTTTCGGATCGCTCACGAATAAAAGATCTGAATGGTGGTCCGCGATCATGCGGTTCAATTCTTCGGGCATCTCCCAGTTAAAACTCCGCAGTCCCGCTTCCACGTGCGCCACGGGAATTCCCGCCTTCACACCGCTCAAAGCGCCGGCCGCTGTGGAGGTTACGTCCCCCACCACGATGAGATATTCCGGTTTTCGTTCCTGAAGGATCGGGACAAGCGCTTCAACGATCTTTCGCGTCTGCTCGATGCGGTCCCCGGATCCGATGCCGAAGTTGACGTCCGGTTGCGGAATGCCGAGTTCGCGAAAAAAAATATCGGACATCGCATCATCGTAATGCTGTCCGGTATGAACGAGGTAAACCGAAATGCCGCGTGCCCTGAGCGCACGGTGAAGCGGTGCAATCTTCATGAAATTCGGCCTGGCACCGGC
>CAYMPS010000072.1:4083-5717 GCA_964392485.1 uncultured Gammaproteobacteria bacterium
CGCCACACGAGCCGGAGATGCCGTTTCATTTCTTTTTTATAATCCAGTTTGCTTTCGCCATGAATCCGCTGCGTTAACGTAGTTGGAATTTCCGCAACGCGTTTTCCGTTTTGAATAAGCTGAAAGAGAATCTCAGAATTAATATCGAACCCCGTTGCCTGAAGATGCAATTCATCCAAATCTCTTTTCTGATACAAACGAAATATCGGGGAAACGGCCGTGAGCCACCTTCCGAACACAATCGAATAGATGAGTGTGGAAATTTTCCCGATAAGGATGCGGTATGATGGAATTTCCTTTCCATACCCGGCGAGCTTCGGGGACCCGGACACCACGTCGACATCGCCTTTGCGGTACCGCTCGAGGAGCTTCGGGACGTCGGACGGGGCGAACGTGAGGTCCGAATCCATGGTAATAATGAGATCGCCTTTCGCGGATCCGATGCCCGTGCGCACGGCCGCGCCCAACCCCTGATTCCGATCGTGTTGAACCAAGCGCGCGCGTTCGCCGAGCGATCGCGCGGCTTCAGCCGTATCATCCGTGCTCCCGTCGTCCACGATAACGATTTCGTAGGCTTCACCCAAACGATCAAAAATCGGGAAAACTTCGGACGGAAACCGGCGGAGGTTTTCCGCTTCATTGTAGGCCGGGAAGATGAAGGAGATCATATATTTGGTTAACTGGTTGGCTGGTTCTTAAGGAAGAGTACGAATTAACCAGCCAACAAGTCAACTCGTCTACTGTTTGGCAATCCAGGCGCTGATGCCTTCCGCGCGCGCCTGCCACGTGTAAGGTCGGACGTAGGCCGGGGCCGTTTCCGCTGCGGATCGCATCCATACGGGACGATCCATGACCTCGCGGAGCACGTGATGGAATCCCTCCTCCGTCGGTTTGAAGAATACGGCGACGCGTTCATCCAACGCTTCGCGCGACGACGGAACATCGCTTGCGATGATCGGAAGTCCGGCGGCCAGGTATTCGAACAGTTTGATGGGCGACGTGTAGCGTGCGGAAACATCCGCGTCGGCGGAACTCGCGATGAGACCCAGGTCTGCTGCCGGATAAAGCCGGATGAGCTCCGCACGTTCGCGCCGCGGAAGGATGTGAATGCGGTCCTTGGCGGTATCCGGGACGAGTTTCTTCAGCCGATCCGCATCCGATTCCGGACCGCCGATAAGGACGAGGTGCGCCTGTGCTTCCGTTTGCGCCCAGCTCCGCACGATCATATCCAATCCCTTCCATGGATAAAAGCTCCCGCCGTAAAACACGACGAAGGCGTCGCTCGGAAGGCCGAGTGTTTTTCTGGCATCTTCACGCGAGGCATGGTCTTGAAACTCTTCCGGTTCGTAACCGTCCGGCGCAACATGGATGCGTTCTTCGGGAATGCCGAGCTCAAGCAACCGATCTTTGAGTCCCTGCGTAATCACGATGAATCCCGAAACGGCATTACGAATGCGCTCCCACCGCGCACGGTTCATATCCGGCGCGTGGTGGAGCTCCAAAAACACGCGATCCGCCCCACGATCAAGAAGCGCTTGAACCATGGCCGGGTCGCGCGTGTACCATGCGTCAGCCTGCTGCGTTTTGATCCAGTTCTTCAAATTGCGAATAAAGGTGGCGCGCTGGATCCTGTA
>CAYMPS010000073.1:0-5687 GCA_964392485.1 uncultured Gammaproteobacteria bacterium
TCACGACCTCGAGAGTCGTCCGGAGCGCATCGAGGGTGATGCGCTCCGGAGAAGTGACCGGTCAATCGTTGGGATCGACGATATGGTCATCGAGTCCGGGCCATAGCCGCTCCGACTCGAAACCGTTCTCCTCGGAAGACGGACCGGGGTGCATCAGAACCGGGAGGAAATCCGTGGTGAAGACGTCTTCATCTTCTCCGTATCCCGCATGCACGGGTTCGATCTCCTCGTCAGGCACGCGGGGATCCCAGGTCATCACGTTGTTCGGAATCCGATTGATCCCCGTGACAGGATCCTGTTGCGGATGCCTTGCACTGTCTTCCGTTTGCAGATATTTGCGCAGATGGAAGAGCTTTGCCGCCTCGGTGACCGCGTGGAGGTCGATTGGCGAGAGCGAAGCGAGCCGCTCAACGAGCGCTCTCCACTCCGACATCGGAATAGCTTGCCGCTTTCCGCCGAAAAGTGCGTCGGCATGGAACACGGCCTCGCAGCAGATTCTTTCCCGCAAGTCGCGAGCTCCACAATCATCACGCTTCTCTTGTCGGGTCTTCCGGATAGGCGTGAAATCCGGTTGCTCTTGGGTATTGGTCTCAGACATGCGTTTCTCCGTTCTTGGATTGTCGAACGTCGATGCCGCGATCCGTACGATCACGACCTCGAGAGTCGTCCGGAGCGCATCGATGGTGATGCGCTCCGGAAGGTATGGGCTAGCCCTGCGGCACCGGCGCGCGCTGGCGCACAAACGCTTTCGCGTCCATGTGCACTCTCGGGTGCGTCGCGCTGGCGATGATCTGATCGATCATCTCCCGGTTGCCCGCGTCAATGAGATGACCAAGCAGCTCTTCGAGCGCCCCATCGGGACGATCGCCCAATCGATCAGCCTCCTCAAGACACCGAAGCGCCCGAAGGTGATCTTTCAGACAAAGCGTTGTCTCGGCCTCTTCCGCGAACAAGCCAAACGCCAAACAGGGATACCCCTGTTCGATGGTGAGCTGACCGAGCAGTTCGACCTCTCTTTGGTCACTCTCCAAACCCGAAAGCTTGAAAAGCTCCAGGAAGGCATGCGCCCGCGGCAGGAGATCGTCCTCACGATCCATGGTGCAGGCGGCTGCTCGAGCGCGGCGAATGTCCTCCGCGTCCCCCGTTGCCTCCGCAATCTTCATGAATCCATGGGCCGGATCACACGGACCGTCCAACGATGCCGCAATGCGGCGCGCGAAATCGAAGAGGCCGCGTTCCAACGCCTCGTCAATCGCCATGTCGAGCAGGACATCGTGATCCGCGCCCCCGTCCTCAAAGGACGACGCGGCTTCGAAGATCGCTTCCTGTTCGTTCTCTTCGAACAAGGAATGGACAAAGTTCTCCATATCCAGCAATCCCGCATCTTCTCCCTTGGCAACCAATTCCTTGAGCATCTTCCTGTGGTGAGTGCGCATGATTCTCGTTCCTTCTTTGAAAAAGTCCATTGATTCAGTCCGCGATCACGCTTGCGATCACGAACTCAATGATGAACCGGACGCCTCTCGAGAAAGAGAAGCGTCCGGGGGAGCGGGCCTCACGCGGCCCTGGGCAGATGGAACGTGTGCGAACGTCCCATCCACACCACCACGACCTGCCGACCCTGCTGCGTGACCTTTGCCGATTCCGGCAGGGTCCCGGCCTCAAAGGCCGTGCGCAGGGACTCGCGCAGCTCGTTGCGCTGGCGCACGGGCTCAGCGCGCCGCTCCTCCGCCCTGTATCGTGCGCGCATGCAGGACCGGCACGTGTCGTGCCTGGCTTTCGGCGTGACGAACCGCGTGCCGCAAGCGCAGGTCTTGTGAAAAAGCTTGGGTGCCTTGCGCTTCGGCGCGGCCGTCTTCTTCTCGTTCGGCATCTGAAACCTCCGGAATGCTGATAAACAGAGCGTGTTTCTCCGCTTTTCGCTCCGATGACTTGATCGGTGCGAAGAGAGGAGGTCCGACGGCAAGATGTCGTCGGACCGGAAGTAAAAGTGCGCAGGTCTGACTCGTTTCCCTGTTTGCGACCGGAAAACAAGATCAGTGCATCAGCGGTTTAGGTCTCCCGTCGCATGGAGTCCCATCTCTCTGCATCAAGAGACCCGCTTCCGCTCCATCGGCCCATGCAACATTCGTCCGATGGTGCTCTCGCCGGCCGAGAGCCGCTGCTTGGATGTGTCCTGCGCCCACCCAAGCTATCTTGCACATCTCATAGTGAAATGAGATGAACGAGAGAGCTTGGGTGAGTATTGTAAAAAGAGCATTCCTCCGCTTCCCGCTCCGACGGATGGTCGGCGCGAAGAGTGGAGGTCCGACAACGAGATGCTGTCGGACCGGAAAAGTTGCGCAGGTCTGATGACTCGTCCGTGCGATCGAACGAGGTCAGTGCCCTGAGAGGCGAGAACGGTTCGCAAGCCGTCCTCCTTTATCTCAAGTATTTCCTCTCAAGGCTCCGCTTGTCCGCCGACGCAGAAGGTCCGAGAACCAGACCTTGTGCCCGCACGGAGGCGAATTGCCGCGTGGTCCACATCCGCACCCTGCCAAAGGAACGGATACGCCGTTGCACGACCTTCTGGATGTATCCTGCGCCCACCCAGACTCCGTCATCTCTTCAACGATGTGAAGAGATCGCGGCGTCCGGGTGGTGCGTTAACTTATAGAGAGCATTCCTCCGCTTCCCGCTCCGACGGATGGTCGGCGCGAGGAGTGGAGGTCCGACAACGAGATGTTGTCGGACCGGAAAAGCTGCGCAGGTCTTCCCGCTTCCATGCGATTGGAAGTGAGGGAAGTGCTTCAGTGGTTTTAGGGCTCCGAACGCACGGAGTCTGTCTTGCGGCGGCTCGTTGGATGCACGCGGCTAAGACCCACTTCGGCTCCATCGGCCCGTGTACCCAATCGAATCCTGGATACCCGTCCGATGATGCTCCTGGCCAAAGAGCTCTGACTGGATGTGTCCTGCGCCACCCAGACTCCCTTACGCATCCCAATGAGCTGAGATGAGTGAGGGGGTCTAAGTGGCATGTATAAAGATGCGTATATAATTTGTGCCCCCTTTGAGATGATGAATGTATTCATCGCCTCAAGGAGAGCCGCGAACAGACAGGGTGTCTGCTCGCGGAGAAAAGGGAGGTGACAGGCGCGCCGAAGTGGCGAGATCAGGTTTCGATGAGTGCTTACGACTTAGGACCTCTCATGAGGCCGACCCGCTCAAAGCTTATGGCTGAAGGCTTACTGCTGCGCAGCTGAACCTTGACCGCTTGAGTCGGTGTCGTCGTCGAGCTCTTGATCGAAATGAATGCCATAAGGCGTTCATCTGTAATCCTTATCCGGCCATCTCATCGCAGAACGCCCCGAAAGGCACTCGCGAATCAACAACAGGAAAGGGACCTGATACCGCGTCGTCCGTACGCGCCGTCACCATAGGGTTGGGGCCGGAGACCCAGCTACAGCTGGATCTCGGTCCGGTGGTTGGCCGCTTCGACGGCGTCGTTCAACGCCTCGAAGCGGTTGCGCAGCGCATCGACTTGCTCGACGCGCTGGGGCTCCGTGAGGCACGACTCGTACGTGACCTCCTGGGGGCGGCGAACGAGGCGGTGGAATTCGTCATTCCACGCGTCCTCGAACGCCCGCTCGGTGCCCTGCCGCAGGGTAAGGCCGGAGAGCCAGGCGATTTCCGCCTTGATCTCCTGCAGGCGACGAATCGCCTCTGCAAGAGACATGGTGCGGTCACCGTCCCGGATATCGGTCGTCGCGTTCGCACGCGCGACCGCGGCCTCCAGGCGCACGAGCTCCTCGCGCACCTTGCCGACTTCCTCGCGCGTGGCGTTGAAGTCGAACGGGGGCTTCTTGCCGGCTTCGTAGCTGACAGAAGCGGAAGCGCGAGCCGAGAGCTCACCCATGCGGCCCTTGAGCCGCTTGATGTGGCGGAGACCCTGGGAGATCGTGATGGCGGGGGTGCTGGTGGCGGTATTGGCGGATGCTGTTGTCATGGCTGACACCTCTTTGGTTGGAAGGTCCTTGGAGCATTCAAAGTACGCCGTGGTGCGTAGGTTCTTTAAGTACTCTCCTTGAAGCGGCGAATTGCTCGTTACCTCAAGGAGAACGGCGAAATGCATTCTTTTTCATCTCCGCTTTCTCCTTATCGGACATGGAAAAGACCTCCTGCATTTCACACGAACCCGTTTCGTTTTTGAATGATTGTGTTTTAGCACAAATAAAAATATCTGTCAAGAGCCAGTAGACATATTTATCCTTTTTATTTAAAAAGGTTGATAACTAAGCTAAATTATGGATAATGAGGTTATGTAAAGTGTCTTATACAACAAGACTAAACTCTATGTTTAATATAATATTTCATTTTTGTCTTGCGCAACTTGACAAAAAGCCCTAAAAAGGGTATATTGTTTTACACACAGAACCAAAAGGAGGCGCCGGATGATAGGCCTCGTACGTTTTGCAGGACATTCACAGAAAATGCGGCGTTTCCCCCGGTTCAATGATCGGAGGAAGCCATGCACGGATAGGATACGCTGAACATATCCACGAGATCTAACTGGGATCGGTAACCGTTGCCGAGCGTTAAGACATGAAGAATCGGGGGTCCAGTCTCTCATTCTGAAAAGTCAGACTGACGAGTCGGGCTGTTTTCGCCCAAGGAAAGATCGTCCACTTGGACAGATCGTCTATTCGTTTCACCCCCCAACGAGACAACACGGCACATGGAGGTATTCATGTACGGTGGCTAATCCCCCTCACTCCCCCCGTTCCGCTTCGGCGTCGAGCGGGGGGATACTTTTTTAAAACGGCGCTCCGCTTCGTTAAATGCGAGATCGTATAAAATACGGAACATACGAGCCAATGCCGGGCTCTCAATGAGAATGGAGTAAATTTTCCCTTCAAACGTAACCAGGTAGATATACCGCTCATAGACGGTGAGATTTGCGTTGAATCCCCCGAATTCTTTTGGAAAAATAATCCGCTCAACCGATCCGATCGGACTTTGAGGAGTTCCCGCCTGCAGAGCGCGCACGCGCACGCGCTTCTTACTGCCTTGTTCCCGATACGGCTTCAAATCTTTCAAATTCAAAACGGAATACATGGCATCAAGATCCGTAATCTCATCAATGTTGGCCTTATACGCATCCGCGCGCATCAACTCTTCCATGACCGAACGGATTCCCTCTTTCCCCTCAAATACTTTCACGATAGGTCGCTCGCCACCGGACTGAAGTTCAAGTTCGGGAAGGGAATGCTCCAAATCTTCCACATGCTCATCAACATTCGCGCGAAACCGTTTGGCATACGCGAGGAGCTTCGTCGGGTGCTCCGCCACGAAGAACCGCTTCTTCCCATGCAGGACGCTGCTCATAAGCCCGCGTTCCGTGAGCGCTTCAACGGCTCCGTACGTGGCCTGCCGCGAAAGATTGGATGTGACGGAAAGATCTTTTACGGTCTGAGGACCCTTCTTGAGCGCCGCGAGATAGGCGCGGACCTCGCTTTCCAGGAGCCCAAGCGACCGCAGGATGGGAGAAATGTCTTTCATACTAAGTAGGAGTGTAGCATTTTTGGAGACGAATGACCCGCCGTAAATAAAAAAGAGCCGAGTCAACGTATCCGATGTTTTCGCTGGCCGCGCCACCCAAAACCCCCACGCGTATGCGTGAGGGTGAAGGGTGGTACCCCGGGCAGGAC
>CAYMPS010000074.1:0-3831 GCA_964392485.1 uncultured Gammaproteobacteria bacterium
TGGCATACGGCTATGCCGGCCTCTACGGAATTGCGCTTGCGGCAATGAGCATGCTCTCGCTTTCCGGCATTATCGTTGCGATCGACGCGTACGGTCCGATCACGGATAACGCGGGCGGCATCGCGGAATCCGCTGAGCTCCCGGAGGAGGTTCGGAACATTACGGATCCGCTGGATGCGGTTGGGAACACCACGAAGGCCGTGACCAAGGGCTACGCCATCGCGTCGGCCGGACTCGCATCGCTCGTGCTCTTCGCCTCGTACACGCAGGAATTCGCCGAACTCGGAAAGACGCTCGTGTTCCGGCTTGAAAATCCGCAGATCATCGCAGGGCTCTTCATCGGAGGGCTCCTCCCGTACCTCTTCGCGAGCTTTGCCATGGAAGCCGTTGGAAAAACGGCGGGCGCGGTTGTTAAAGAAGTGCGGCGGCAGTTTGCGGAAATTCCGGGCATCATGGACGGCACGACCAAACCGGACTATGCCACGTCCGTTGATATCGTGACGCGCGCAGCCATCCGCGAGATGGTCGTTCCGGCGCTCCTGCCGGTCGCCATCCCGCTCGTTATCGGCTTCGGCCTCGGTCCGGAAGCGCTCGGCGGCGTGCTCATCGGTTCCATCGTGACGGGTATCTTCGTGGCCATCTCCATGACCACGGGCGGCGGCGCATGGGACAACGCAAAGAAGTACATCGAATCCGGGAATCACGGCGGCAAAGGCTCCTTCGCGCATGCGGCGGCCGTCACGGGCGATACGGTCGGCGATCCGTACAAGGATACGGCGGGTCCGGCCATCAACCCCATGATCAAGGTCTTGAATATCGTGGCGCTCCTCATCGTCGCGGCGTTGATCTAAAGCGGCTGACGTTCGTCATCCGGCAGTCGGCTTATCCGGCGTTTGCCGCCAGCGGCCAATAGCTATCCCATGAAACGATTTCTCATCCCTCTCCTCTCTCTCGCTTTGCTCGGTGCAGGCTGCTTCGGATACGGATTAAAAAAGGAAGAACCGTCGTCCGTTCCCACGCAATCCGTTATCGAGGATGCGTTCGAGGCGAGCACGCCAACGTTTGGCGATGCGGCAACATCATCGGACAATATTCTCATTGAGCCGAAGAAGTGGGATGTGGACCACATCTATTCCAAACAACTCGCGTTCGATGCGCCGAGCGGATACTGGGTCTATCTTTCGGAAGCCGAACGCAGCTATTGGCTCGTTCCGGGGGCGGTTCCGGAGCAGGGATCCGAAGATCCGGCCGCGTCCATTTTTGCCACGCGCGCGGCGACGATCTACCCCATACGTTTCTATCCGGAGAACTTTCCGACGTGGGAGCGCTTCAAGCTCACCATGGCGCAGTTCCAGTGCGTGGAAGGAACGACGGAGGATGATCTCATCGGCTGCCAGGACGAACCGAGGAACGTTATTTCGGGAAAGACGGTTTCCGGACTGCCGTACGAAAAATTCGAGCTTCAGGCCATACGAAAGAAAGATCAGGCATCGCAGGGTTGGCGGACATTTATCGTCGTCCGATTGGGAGAGACGAGCGACCACGGCGTGCTCATGACCGTTAAAGATGAAAATCGGGGAGTGGGGCCGGCGCTCGAACTCGCCAAGAGCATGTGGATTGATGCCGGGGAGTAATCCACGAGAAATTGTTGAATTGCTAAATTGCTGAACAACGCCTTCTTTCGACCGACGGCGTCAACCAATCAACAATTCCTCATGAAGCCGTTTCTTTATTGCGTGAGTCATGTCTGATATCGTCGATCCGCGGCATGAAGCCTTCGTGGAGCATCTGTTCCAACGCACGTGCCTCGTTCTCGACATGCGCGGCTTTATGCTTAAGCCGCTCCGGCGCCGGCTGCGCGGCACGGGGAAGTATCGGACGCTCATGTACGGGTACACGAGAATCGGCAGTACGGAAATCACAATCGATTTCTATACGCCGAAAACCATGAAGCCGCGCAAGACGGACGCCATTCTCCGCGTCATCTGCCACGAACTGACGCACCACCAATCGCCGCCGCGCGTTTGCTGGTATAAGGGCCGATTCATGCGCATGGATCACCACCCGCGGTTCTGGCGAAAATATAAAAAGAACGTCGAATGCATTTCAAAAGATGATATCCTCGGACAATACTTCAGTTAGGTTGCAGGTTGCAGGTTGCAGGGCAGAGACGCGAGTCAGCGATCTACAACCTACAACCCACAACCTATGAACCCTCCTCCACAAACGATCCGCCGACCGTACCGCGTCGTATCAAACATCGAGATCGCCAAAGGCATCTTGCAGGTGATTCTCGAACCCGTTGATCCCGACAATCGCATCCCTCCGTTTGAAGCCGGGCAATGGGTGAGTCTGCATCTCCTCAATGAGAACGGATCCGTATGGGCGAAATGCCCGTACTCCGTTGCCAACGCTCCACAGGAAGTTGAACGTGATAACCGCATCGAATTGGGCATCAAGGTCTTCGGCGACTTCACGAAGCGCGTTCAAACGTTGAAGGCGGGGGATGTCGCTGATCTCCAGGGACCGTTCGGCGCGTTTACGCTCGCGCCGTCTCCGCGCGCCGTATTTTTCGCCGGGGGCATCGGCATCACGCCGATTCGAAGCATGATCCGGCATGCACGGTATGCGTACCCAAGCATGGATGCGACGCTGTTCTACTCCGTGCGAGACGTCGCACAATCCGTTTACGGGGAAGAGTTCGAGCGTCTGGCCGCGGAATGGGGTTCGTTTCGCCTTATCACGAAGTCGCCCTGCGTGGCGGACCCGAACGAACCCGGCGGATTCGGCGGCGTGGACGAGGCATTCCTGGACCGGACCATCGGGGAGTATGCGAATACCGAGTACTACCTGTGCGGTCCAAAAGATTTCATGGACAAGCTTACGGCCTTCCTCCATACCAGGGGCGTTGACTCTGCGTCCATCCATCAGGAACGGTTTTCGTAGCGATTATTCGCGCGTTGGCGTGTTCGCGCGTTGGCGTGTTATGCTGATCGAAAATTCATCAGCGTTAACTCGCTAACGCGTAAACAGCTTCATATATGAAAAAGATTTCCAATACGTTCATCTCCGGCATCGCGCTGGCATCCCTCATCCTCCTCGGAGCGGGCTGCGGCCAAAAGGTCGTCGAAAAGGGCATTGAGGGGTCCATTGAAAGAGAAACCGGCATGAATGTCGATGTTAATTCGGATGCAAATTCCATGACCGTGACGGATGAGGAGAGCGGTGCATCCATGTCCGCCGGAGAAGAGGTGGACTTCCCGTCCGATTTCCCGTCCGACATCCCGAAGTACGAACCCGGGACGTTAAAAATGGTCACGCAGAATCTCGGTATCAATCAGTCCGGGTATATGATGGAGACCTCGGACGGCATGGACAAGGTCGTCTCGTGGTTCAAGGGCGAGCTTGACGATTGGCAATTGAAGAGCACCATGACGATTCAGGGATCCACGATCATGATATTCGAACGGGACGCAGCCACGCTGAGCGTCACTGTGAGCGCGGACGAGGAGCGTGCGGACACGACGAATATCGTTGTGAGCAGGGCGGAACAATAAGACGGAAGGTTCATGTGATGTAAACAAAAAATTCCGCTTTGCGGGATTTTTTGGTGTCGCATTAAACGCGCTATTGTCGCAAATGCTTCTTCGAAAACGGATGCGCCTCCGGCGCAGAACCTGAAAAACAAAATGCCCGCTCTATTGCGGACATCTTGTCTGGTGGGCGTGACATGTCGTTCGAGAACGACATGTCGTGCCTGGATTCTCCGTCGAAGGCGGATGCGCCTCCGGCGCAGAACCTGAAAAACAAAATGCCCGCTCTATTGCGGAC
>CAYMPS010000074.1:3931-5678 GCA_964392485.1 uncultured Gammaproteobacteria bacterium
ATCTTGTCTGGTGGGCGTGCCTGGATTCGAACCAGGGACCTTTACATTATCAGTGTAACGCTCTAACCAACTGAGCTACACGCCCCTATTATGATGTGAACATATGATAGCCGCAAAGCCATGTCACCCCGAGCGGCAATTACCGAAACATTCCATTTTTTAAAACCGAACAATTCATGTTATGTAGCATCTCTTCTCCGATCCAGCCGAGGGGCAACTGAGCTACACGCCCCGGGGAGGCTATTTCGTTCCTCTGTGCAATTTGCAACGAGCTCTTCGCCTTTGATCGGGTTTGGAGGCAGGCATTTAGCGTTTAGCTTTTAGCGTTTAGCTATCAGTTCATCGTGTACGGCTAAATGCCAAATGATAAATGCCATAAGCTATTTCCGCAGCGAGATCATACAGGATCGCTTGACCATTGGCAAGAGGCGCCGTATACTGGGGCGGCAGAACATACGCAGGGAGGGTATGGACTTAACACTCGAACAAATAAGCTTTCGGCTCCTCGCCGCGCTCGTTCTCTCCGCCATCATCGGGCTTGAGCGGCAGGTGCATGAGAAGCCCGCCGGAATACGAACGCATGCGCTCGTCGGCTTGGGAGCTACGATCATGACAATCTGCGGCGTGCTCATTACGAGCGAATATGCGAACGCGGGAGGGACGACGTCCGTTGATCCTTCACGTCTCGCATCCGTTGTCATCCAGGGTATCGGTTTTATCGGCGCGGGCGTAATCATTCAATCAAGAGGATCGGTGAAAGGCCTTACCTCGGCCGCAACGCTTTGGTTCGTTGCCGCTCTCGGCATCGCCACGGGGTTCGGCTTCTGGGAAATGGCGGCCGCCGCAACGATTATGGCTCTTCTGCTTCTCATCATCTTTAAGAAGCATGAGGATGAAGCGGAGTTGCTCGAGATGCTGCGCATCGAAAGCAGGAACCAAAATCATCAAAAGAAGTGCATTCCAAAAAAGAAAAGATAATTGAGCCTCGGGCATGCTCATTTCAAAGGATGCATATCAATTACTTGCCGAGGTAGCTCAGTGGTACCTGCCTGCCGGCAGGCAGGGAGCGCGGGCCTGAAGCACAAATACAATATAAGCCGAGGTAGCTCAGTGGTAGAGCGCGGGCCTGAAGAGCCCGGCGTCGTCAGTTCAATTCTGACCCTCGGCACCATAACGAAAACCTCCGGAATTAACCGGAGGTTTTCGTTTGGAGCGGGCAGCGGGAATCGAACCCGCGTCTCAACCTTGGAAGGGTCGCATAATAGCCACTATACGATGCCCGCGGATATATTGCGCATTGCGAAATGCGCAATATCCTGGTCGGGGCGACACGACTTGAACGTGCGACCTCCTGCTCCCAAAGCAGGCACTCTAGCCAACTGAGCTACGCCCCGATGTATATTTCCTTTTGAAATAGCGTCCGAATCTTATACGATTTTGCAGATTTTGGGAAGCTTTGCGCTTTTGACGTCTAAAGGTGCATATGTTTAACTAAAGTGTAGTTTTTGAACCTTCTCATAGCGAGGTAGATTATGGGCGGTATGAATCATCAGCCGTGCAATCAGCGCGGGACGGACTATTTGCGACTATCTACGGAAATGTCGCGTGCGAGGAGTCTCGCCTTTGCGGAATTGGAGTTGGCGAATGTTGCTCTTGAGGATGTAATCATCAAGGAGCTTCGCGGTGAAGTCGAGCGAGACAGGTTCCTTGCCATCATCGCGCATCTCCATAAGTCCCAAAGTGGACT
>CAYMPS010000075.1:0-5552 GCA_964392485.1 uncultured Gammaproteobacteria bacterium
ACCCACCCCCGGTACGGCGGTCGCGACCGCCGTACCCCGGCCCCTCCCTTAACAGCGGTCTGATGTAGATGTTGTCCCTAAGAATTCAGAATTCTTTTCACAACACAGCGCAATTTGTGGGGGTCACGATTGTTAAAGCGAAAAACAGCCTCTTGAACATGAAGAAAATAGTGCGATCGAGGCAGTCCTTTCCGGGTCGAAAGAACGGCTTGAAGATATGCCCAGAAGGATTCAATGGAGTTTGAGTGATGACCGAGACCGAGGGAGTATGTCAGGTCGTGATACACGACACGATGATCGTATCCGAGCCACGTGAGATGATGGTAGGCACCCAGACCGTCGGAATAAATCGTAGACCCTTCGGTGACATGATTAAGGATGGGAGGAAGGAGACCGGTCGCGTTGGTTCGTTCGACGATCGTTGCATAGACTTGCTTCGTTTTTCGTTCATAAATGCCAAAAACAGGTACCTTGCCCACCATGCCCGTCCCTTTCATACCTTTGGGTTTGTTTCCTAAATACGTTTCATCCACTTCCACGATTCCATGAAAGATCGGTTCTTCTTTTTGCGCCCAGATGCCTCGTCGGATGCGATCATGCCACAGCTGGACCGTACGATAGTTGAGGTGAATTTTTCGTGCTGTGACGCGAGCGGGCGTGTTATGGATCCACTCAGTGATGAGCTGACCCATCTTCCAAGGTGAGAGGCGTGAATGATTGATTTTCATCCTCACCGCATAGCAGAAAATGGGTCAAACATCTACATCAGACCGCTGTTAAGGGGGAGGTTGGAGGGGGTTTACGTAAAAGGGGGAGGTTGGAGGGGGTTTACGATAAAGAGCGTATAGTTTTATGGACCCGCGGATGGCCTTTTTTTCTTGACGAATTTCACATTTCCCTGTACCATCCCGCGACTTATGGAACTCAGGAACATCGCGATCATCGCGCATGTTGACCACGGCAAAACAACGTTGGTGGATTCGCTGTTAAAGCAGTCCGAAACGTTCAGGGAACATGGGATCGAAGGTGAAACAATCATGGATTCAAATCCGCTCGAACGCGAGCGGGGCATTACGATTCTCTCAAAGAACGCGGCCGTGATTGCGGACGGCGTGAAGATCAACATCGTGGACACGCCGGGGCACGCGGACTTCGGCGGGGAGGTGGAGCGCATCATGAACCTGGTGGACGGTGCGCTTTTGCTCGTGGATGCCAAAGAAGGTCCGATGCCGCAGACGCGCTTCGTTTTGAAGAAAGCGATCGAAGCGGGACATCGTATCGTGGTCGTCATCAACAAGATCGATAAGCCTGATGCGCGTCCGGACTGGGTGCTCGACCAGACGTTCGATCTGTTCGGGACGCTCGGCGCCTCGGACGAACAGACGGACTTCCCGGTGATCTACGCATGCGCCAAGCAGGGAAAGGCCGGATTCGAATCGGATCTTTCAACAATGGAAGGCATCCAGCCGCTCTTCCGTACCATCATTGATCACATTCCTGCGCCAAAGGCGGATGCCAACGGATCACTTCAGGTGTCCGTTGCCAACGTGAGCTACGACCAGTTCAAAGGAAGGGTTGCCATCGGCCGTGTTGTCCGAGGAACTTTTCGGCCGGGCTCCGTTGCTCGCATTGATCGCGAAGGCAAGCAATCAACCGTGAAGATCGCGAACGTCATGACGTTCATGGGCATGCAGCGCGATGACGTCCCCGAAGCGACGGCCGGAGAGATCGTTGCCTTTTCCGGAGTTGATGACATTAACATCGGTGAAACGATCACGGATCCCGCGCATCCGGAAGCGCTTCCCGTTTTAAAAATCGAAGAGCCGACCGTCAAGATGACGTTCGGCGTGAATACGTCTCCGTTCGCGGGCAAAGAAGGCCAGTTCACCACGAGCCGAAATATCAAGGAACGCCTCATGCGCGAATTGCAGAATGACGTTGCGTTGCGCGTGGAGCCGGCCGAAACCGGGGAAGCGTTCGTCGTCTCGGGACGCGGAGAACTTCACCTCGCCATTCTCATCGAGACCATGCGACGTGAAGGGTTCGAGCTTCAGGTATCGCGTCCGCAAGTCATCACCAAGGAGATCGATGGAGTGCTCCACGAGCCGTTTGAAGAAGCGTCTATCGAAGTGCCGGAGGAAATGGCCGGCCAGATCATCGAGCTCCTCGCAAAGCGCAAAGGGGAGATGAAGGATATGCGTTCTGATAGCGGACTTGCTTATCTGGATTACATTATCCCTACGCGCGGCCTCATCGGATTCCGTAACGAGCTCATGATCCAGACGAAGGGACTGGGCATCGTGAATACGCTGTTTCTCGAATATCGTCCGCATGCAGGCGCGCTCGCGTCCAATCCGCACGGTTCGCTCATCGCTTTCGAAACGGGCGTGTCGAATTCGTACGGTATCAAATATGCGCAGGAGCGCGGCCAGATGTTCATTAAAGCGGCGCTGCAGGTATACGAAGGAATGGTGGTCGGACAGAACGCCAAGGATGAGGACATGATGGTGAATGTCTGCAAAGAGAAACAGCTCACGAACATGCGCTCCAAGGGGGAGGGCGTAGCCGTCCAACTTGATACGCCGCGCACCATGGGGCTCGAAGACGCGCTCGAATACATCGCGGATGATGAACTCGTGGAAGTGACGCCGCAGAACATCCGCATCCGCAAGCGGCTGCTCAAAGAGCACGAACGCCGGCGCGCGAAATAATTCGCATTCAACGCGATTCTTTTCATAAGTTACGTGTTTCAGTATCCGGAGTCCATCGGGCATCTTCGTTGAAGCATTTCCGATGGGCTTTTGGCATTTAGCGTTTAGCCTCCTCATGAACGAGTATCCGGCCAAACGCCAAACGCCAAATGCGCAAGTCCTTTTGTTATCTGATGGAATTGACGCATGCGGAAGATTGCGATAACGTGGTTGACCTTGATGCTCTTTCACCCAAACAACCAACGGAGGGAGGCGGATGATGACAAAAGAAGACTTGGAATTGACCTCCTGGATCGAGGGGATGCTGTGCGCCACGGTCCGCAGAGGCGATGCCGGCGTTTCTTTTGAGCGGGACATGAAGACGAGGAGCATTCGAAGCTTCTCTCAAGACCGAACGCAGCTTGGCGCATTTCTGTTCCACGACTGGGAGAAATTGCTTTTTGCCCTGAATGATCCGCGCATCAAGTCCGCGCTTCATCGTTTCCTGCGAGAGCAGGCAGAGCGCCAGGAGAGGCCGCCGATTCCGGATGCGGATTTCCCGCTGATCAAGGTGCATTCCAATAAGGAGTTGGCCTGGTGTTCGTTCGTGCACCCGTCGTATCCCGCGGATCCGATTGAGCCGTCCGCGTCCGCAGGCGGCTGACGTCCGTTTTCTCTCCGCCTCCGTTCAGGGGATCGAGTCTCACTCGATCCCTTTTGCGTTGACAGGAAGCGTGAAATGCGATAAGCCGTAAGCGGTTCTTTCAACGAAAGGCGGGTTAGATGTCGGATGAACAATCAAAGGGATCGGGATTGCAAGCGTGTGATCACGATTGGGTCACTTTCTACCGTCAGGGTTCTCAGGATCAGCTGCCACCCGGCTCCCACGAGGAGTGCAGCAAGTGCAAGGAATACAGATTTGTACCCGATGATGTGGCGAGTGGAGGTGGAGGTGGAGGTGGAGGCGGCTTCTTGATGACGTTTCTGATCATCATCATTTTGATCTTCACTTTCGCGTTTCTAAGCGCACTATAGCGATTGCGTTTCTGTGCGCGGGGATCGAGTCTCACTCGATCCCTTTTGCGTTGACAGGAAGCGTGAAATGCGATAAGCCGTAAGCGGTTCTTTCAACGAAAGGCGGGTTAGATGTCGGATGAACAATTAAAAGAAGCGGAACCGCAGGCGTGCGATCATGAGTTCGAAGACGGAGATGCATGCGGATTCGGCATCCAGGACGAGACGCTCTTTACCCAGCGATGCAAGAAGTGCGGCTTTGTGCCGGGGATGGAGACGGCCCGGTTCGCCTGGCGATCCTTTGTCCTTTGCGTGTTCGGCGTGCCGCTGATCTTCATCGCTTTTCTCCTCCTATGTATTTTTATCCTGACGCTATAAAGCGCCCCTACGTACGCGCGCGAACATCGTCGCTTGCTACAGGGACCGGATCATCCGCCGTCGGCGGACAAGTCCGGTCCCTTTTGCGTTCGGAAGGGGTATGAGATACGGGTTTTGAGGAACGTGCGAAACCCGTCGACGGTATGGCATTGCATGTTTTTCGCCCCGCATCTACCATAGAAAAGAGCAATGCGCAATGCGCAATGCGAAATATACGAATATGCCAAAGAAAACATCCACGGACTTCGGCAAAGCCTTCAAAGAGCTTGAGGAGCTCGCCGAATGGTTTGAGAAGGAGGAGCCGGATCTCGACAAGGGCCTCCAAAAGTTTGAGCGCGCCATGGAGCTGGCCGCGCAGTGCCGCAGTCAGCTGTCCGCGGCCGAGCAGAAGATTAACGATATTAAGAAAAAGTTTGAAGAATAGTCATTAAGTCGTGAAGTCGTACAGTGCTCACTTTACGACTTCACGACTATACGACTTCACGACTATCTATGAAACTCCTCATCCGCTGGCTCATCAGCGCCGCCGCCATCTTCGCCGTCCCATACATCGTTCCGGGAGTGTCGATCGCGAGCATCTACACGGCCATCATTGCCGCAGCGATTATCGCGCTCATCAACGTCCTCATCCGTCCGGTGCTTTTGCTCCTCACACTCCCGATCACCGTGCTCACGCTCGGGCTCTTTACGCTCGTCATTAACGCGCTCATGTTCTGGTTCGCATCCACGATCGTCAAAGGCTTTTACGTGGAAGGCTTCTTGGCCGCCTTCCTTGGCGCACTTGCGTTCTGGCTCATCGCTTGGCTTGGGAATGCGGTGGCCGGGACGAAGAAGTAGGTTGCAGTGAGCAGGTTGCAGTTGGCAGGTTGCAGGGCAGATGTCTAACCTTATAAAACGCGCCCCGATCTCACGTGAGATCGGGGCGTTTCGGGTTAGAGGAGCATGAGCCGCTCTCTCGTGAGAACGAGCGTTCCGTTGCAGATGATCTGCCAGGCGAGCGCGACCCAGCCGAGCGGTTCGCGTAATGCGAGGTGAAAGGAGAGGTCGTTGGTTGCGTAATCCCGGATGTGAGGGAGGTCGCACAGGTCTTCGCCGGTGATTCGGTAATACGTATCGAGTGAAACGTCCGCATGCCCCACGACTTTCCTTTCATCGTCGATCTGGTCGATGATGCCGAAGATGAGTTTGGCCTTGAGGACGTTTTGGTAGGTGAACCGGTCGCTCGCGCACTGGAACACGATTTCGATGGCTCGTCGCAGCGCCCGCTTGAATTCGTCATTCTCTCGGTGTTCTTGGCTGGCGTGGCGCATGGCCAGCTGCCGGAGCCGCTCGCGCGCTTTCTCAAAGTCCGTACACGCAAGTTCATCCAAAAAAACAGGTTGTTGCATGATCTGCATATTATGGGCACAGATACGGAATATTGACAAAACGCGTGAAAGGGATATAGATGGGCGTACGAACCTTTCACAT
>CAYMPS010000076.1:0-5409 GCA_964392485.1 uncultured Gammaproteobacteria bacterium
GCTCGGGAACGTTATCCTGGCGGTTTGTGTTTAGATGAAGCTATCTGCTCGGGAATGATATTTTAGTAGCTCATATTTTAATGGAAGGTTTTGATTAGGAACGTGAATAAAGAGTGTCAAGTGGGAAATGACTTATTAACATTGAAACAGAAATAGAACACTTTATCCGCTCAATGTAGCGGATATTTTAATACCCTGAAACCTTTGACGCGTAGGAGAGAGTGGCATAAAATGGGATCAAGTGGTGGAAAGTGGGAAACAAGAGACGGGAGAGTATCGCGAGTCGGACGCACAGCGCCGCTCGTGATTCGGCCCATTTTTTTATCGACTGAATATCGATAATGTTCATCGGACAGTTTCGCCATACCCTCGATGACAAGGGCCGTCTATCGGTCCCCGTGAAGTTTCGTGACGATCTCTCGGAGGGGCTCGTCGTGACGCGCGGATTGGACCGCTCACTCTTCCTGTATCCAAAACGAGAGTGGGGGCAGCTGGCGGCCAAGCTGGCTGCTCTCCCGCTCAGTAAGTCCGATACACGTGCGTTCGCCCGACTGATGCTTGCGGGCGCCATGGAAGCGGACATTGATGCCTCAGGACGCGTCATCATTCCCACGTATCTCCGTGAATACGCAAATCTCAAAAAGCGCGTGATCGTAACGGGGCTCTTCGACCGGTTGGAAATCTGGGATGAGGAGACCTGGAACGAGTATTGCGCAAAGACGGAGCAAGAAGGGAATGAAATCGCGGAGCGACTGGGCGATCAGGGCGTATAACGTTATGGAATCTCTACACACCGCAGTGATGACCGATGAGGTCATAGAAGGACTCCGGCCTCGCGCCGGAGGACGATACCTCGACGGAACACTCGGTGGCGGAGCCCATACGCATGCGCTCCTGCACGCATCTGCGCCAGACGGAACGGTTTGTTCCCTGGACGTGGACCGTGCGGCGCTCAATCGCGCACGAGACATCTTCGCTTCCTTCGGGGACCGATGGATCGGTGTCGAGGAAAACTTCCGGTTCCTTGACCGCGTGACAACCGATCAGGGCCTCCATCCGCTCGACGGCATCGTCCTGGATCTCGGGTTCTCATCCGATGAACTCGCGGATCCTTCAAAAGGGCTTTCGTTCCTAACGGACGGCCCGTTGGACATGCGATTCGGACAGAAGGCGAACGAAGACGGCCTCACGGCCGCGGAGATCGTAAATTCTTGGACACAGGGAGATCTTGAGAAGCTCCTGCGGAATTTCGGTGAAGAACCGCGCGCGAAGACCATCGCACGCGCGATTATTCAAGCCCGAAAGGCCGCACGCATCATCGGCACGCTCGATCTCGTGAGCGTCATTATCAAAGCCGTTCCAAAGCACCCGTCTCGCATTCATCCGGCGACGCGTACGTTCCAAGCGTTGCGCATCGCCGTCAATGATGAACTGGAAAGTCTGCAGCTCGCCATCCGGGCGGCAGAACGTTCCCTGCGGCCCGGAGGCCGTCTCGCCGTCATCACATTCCATTCTCTCGAAGACCGGATCGTGAAGCGAGCGTTCGCCGAAAGCGCCTGGTCACCGCTTGAAAAAAAACCGCAGACGCCGTCGGAGCGCGAAGTCCGCGAAAATCCGCGCGCACGAAGCGCAAAACTCCGAGTGGCGGAACGCATCTAAGAATCGTTTGTACGTATTTTTGGAAGTATCGTTCCATTGCTCCATTGTCCCATTGTTGCGGAGTATATCGCGGCAATGTGATGAGTGGCTAAAAGCCAGAAGCCGGCCGCCAAACACAAACAAACATTAAAAAACATGACTTCAACTTCTCGCGCATACGTCCTCACCATGACCAAGCCGCATGAAAAGCTCGGGTTTCCCCAGCCGGTGAGCCGTCAGATCGCCCAGCATACGTCCATCGCATGGTACGTCCTCATATGGATCATGCTGTTCGGACTCGCACTCACGTACATCGGTTTCATCACGACCGGCGCCGCACGCGGGTTCCAGCTTCGGGATGCGGAACATCGGCTCGAAACGCTTCGGAGCCAGGCACGCGCCCTCGAAATGGATGTCGCAAAGGTCTCATCCATCGCCGCCATGTCCGCCCGAGCGGATGAAATGGGATTCGTCGCCGTTGAGCGCATCGATACGCTCAACGCCGCCGGCAATTCGTACGCCTTGGTCAGGTGAGTTCAGTCAGTTCAACTCCTTCGGTTGGGAGGTGGGCTGAGCACCCCGGTGTTGAACGGGCACTGGGGTGTTTTTTGTTAGGGGGTTAGGGGGTTAGGGAGTTAGGGGGTTAGGGAGTTAGGGGGTTAGGGAGGGAGAGGAGGTGAGGTGCTTTTTATTTCAAACGGGCTTTTCCCGCGCGATGTGCCTTGTGTGAGGCGAGATATCTCATTCGGTCTCGAATTTCAAAACGCCTGTTAAGCGAAGAACGTCTTTGCTCATCGCCCCCCTGACTCCCTAATCCCTAATCCCTAACTCCCGAACCTGCTATAATGCCTCCATGAAATCGCGCGTTGGAGCCATTGCGCAATTGTTGGTTGTCGATCTCATCGGGAGCATCGCTTGGTTCCCCGTCTGGTGGTATACGAAAGGGCTCCAGCACGTCATCCAGTCCGCGTTCCGCGCGCTCCGGTACCGGTCGCAGGCATACGCCCTGAAGATATGGATCAGGAGTTTTTTCGTGCCTATGTACGGGCAGTACGACTGGACCGGAAGGCTCGTGAGCATTTTTATGCGCTTCGTGGTCATCGTCGGGCGCAGTATCGCCATCGTCGTTGAAGCCTGGGTGTACCTCATCGGCGTCGTGCTCTGGGTTCTCCTCCCGCCGGTTTCGCTCATCCTGGCGCTCCAGGGCGGCATCGTAAGCATCTTTACCAAATGATATGGCGGATCCTCAAGAACTGATCAAACAGGAAGAACAGCACGAACACCGCGTCGTGGAGCGGAATGATTTGCGGAAGGACAATCTCAAAGAGAACGTCGGATTCCCGTCCGTAGACGGTCTGCTCATATGGGGGGCGGTCGTGGATGACTTCCATTTGCGATTTCGGAAAATTCGAAAGAACGTCAATGTCACGTTTCACCTCTTCCTCATCATCGTCTCCGCGCTCACGCTCGTCCTGTTCGTCTATCGGCTGGTGCGGCTCGAAATCATTCGCGATGCGCTCACCATGGATTTTTGGTTCGCGGGGTACCCGGAGGTTGCGCTGTTCTGGCTCGGGATCTTCATCGACTGCTACATCGTCTTCCGGCTGTTTGAATACAGCCAGGATACCAAGCTCATTCCCGGATGGGGGAAGAGCGCGGTGTGGCAAAAGAAGTATGAAGCGGAAGCGCAGAGCCGCGCGAACGTTCGGTTTGACGTGAGCCGTCACTTCAGCGATCCGGCATGGGAGGTCGTATCTTCCGCGTTCCGTTTGGCGAAGAACCTCCAGCGCAATGAGATCGGCACGGCGCATTTGTTCGCGGCTGCGCTCTCATCCGATACCGGCGCCCGCTTCCTCATGCGCGTCGGCCTGTCGTTTGAACGCATGAAAGGACCGGTGGCGAGTCTCATCGGCAGCGGCGATGCGGGGACGGGCATCCCCTCCGTTTCCAGAAAAGCGAAGCGCGTGCTCATCTCCGCATACGAAGATGCGCGCCTCGAACATCGCAAATACACGGGCGCGATCGAGATATTCCTTGAGTCATTCAAGCAGGATGAGCGCATTCAGGAGATTTTCAACCAGCTCGGATATCCGCCGGAGCACGTCATCCACGTCGCGGAATGGATTCGGCTTCGCGAGAAGCTTCGGGAGGATCACGAGCGGTTCGTCCAGCTCGCGATGCTCAAGCCCAAGACGGCCATGAACCGATCCATGACGGCACGCGCCACGCCGCTCCTGGATCGATTCAGCGAGGACCTCACGCTCTCGGCCCGCAACGGCTACCTCGCACCCATCATCGGACGCGATCGCGAGATGGAAGAGCTCTTGCGCGCCATTGAGAGTGGAAACCGGTCCGTCATTCTCGTGGGAGAGCGCGGTGCGGGCAAGCAGGCGCTCGTGGAAGGGCTGGCGCGAAAGATGGTCGCCGAAGACGTCCCGCCGGAGCTGTTTGACCGACGGCTCGTCAGTATCAACATCCCGCAGGTTATTGCGGCCGGCGATTCGGGATTGGCTGCGGAGCGGTTCTTCGCCGTGCTCGAAGAGGTCACGCTTTCCGGCAACATCATCCTCGTGCTCCAGGGCATCGAAGCGCTCTCCGGCACGTCTTCCGGTCCGCTGGATCTTGAGGAGGGATTGGCAACGGAGCTCGGCAAAGGAAGGTTCATCGTTATCGGCACCACGACGCCGCGGAATTACACGCAATTCGTTGAACGGCGTTCGCTCGGCGGCCGCCTCATCCGCGTGGACGTTCCGGAGCTCGAACCGGATGCGGCCATCCGCGTGCTCATGGCCAGGAGCGGGGCCATCGAATACAAGAACAAAGTCTTTTTCACCTTCGCTTCCATTGAGCGGGCCGTGAATTTGAGTTCGCGCTACATTCACGACAAGGCGCTCCCGGCCAAGGCTCTGGACATCATTCGAGAGGCGGCCGTGCTCGCACGCAAGAAGCGCGGAGAGAAGTCCTTCGTCACGGCGGAGGATACGGCGAGCATCATTCACGACAAGACGAACGTTCCGGTGGAAAGCGTGTCGCAGGATGAGTCGCAGAAGCTCTTAAAGCTCGAAGAGGAGCTTCATAAGCGCATCGTCGGGCAGGACGCGGCCGTTGTTGCCGTGGCGCAGGCCATGCGCCGTGCGCGCGCGGAACTGCGCGAGGGGAAGCGTCCGATCGCAAACTTCCTGTTCCTCGGCCCCACGGGCGTCGGAAAGACGGAGACCGCAAAAGCGCTCGGTGCCGAGTACTTCGGGAGCGAGGAGAACATGATCCGCGTGGACATGTCCGAATATCAGGATGGATCATCCATCCACCGCATGATCGGCGCGCCCGGAGACGAACGCGGCGGACTGTTGACGGAAGCCGTGCGCAAAAAGCCGTTCTCTATCGTCCTCCTCGATGAAATCGAAAAAGCGCATCCGGATATCCTGAACCTGTTCCTCCAGGTCATGGACGACGGACGGCTCACGGACGGCGTGGGCCGCACCATCGATTTTACGAACATCGTTCTCATCGCAACTTCCAACGCGGGAACGCCGTTTATCCAGGATGAAGTAAAAGCGGGAACGGATCTGGAACGCATCAAAACGATCTTGCTCGAACAACAGCTCAAAGGCATCTTCCGGCCTGAGTTCATGAACCGTTTTGATGCGATTATCGTGTACAAACCTCTTACGATGGATGACGTGGAGCAGATCACGTGGCTCATGCTCCGCCGCATCGAGCATCAGTTGGAAGAAAAAGGCATGAAGTTCCGAGCGGAGGACGAGGCCGTCA
>CAYMPS010000077.1:0-5367 GCA_964392485.1 uncultured Gammaproteobacteria bacterium
TTTGAACAGCTCATGACGCACGATATTGAATATACGGATAGCGTCCTGGAAGGAACGCTTGAATTGCCGGCCAAGGTTCTGCCCGGCGATGAAGTAACGATTCGCTACACGATCCAAAACAACGGAACGGAGACTATGGAAGGCCTTCGGGCGCGGATCCCGATTCCCGATGGGTTCGTACCGGGATCCGATGGAAGTTCAGGAGAGATTGATGAATACGAGTACGTAAAAGAGCTCGATCCGCTGGATCCGAATGCTTCCGTGAGCGTAGAGCTGAAAGGCGCTTTTTCGCTCGGTTCGAGCGGAGATATTCCGATCGTCGGTGAAGCCGGGTACGTGGCTTCGGATGGAAATTTCGCGGCCGCGCAGAAGACCGAAGGACTCGTGTCCGTGCTCGCCGGAGATCTTCACATTGAACTCGTCATCAACGGGTCGCAGGATGATCGTTCCGTGAATTTGGGAGAGTGGCAGCGCATTGGGATTTCATACGAGAATACGAGCGGGGAGGAGCTCGAAAACGTATCGCTCGCCCTCCACCTGGACGCGAAGTCCGGCGAAGGAGATGAGGAAAAATCCCTGACGCTCGTGGATTGGAGGGAGCTCGATGACGAGTATGAGGCGGAGCGTTCCGGCAACGCGCTCACATTCACGGAAGCGGAAATCGGACAGCTCGAATCCTTGGCGCCGGAGGAAGACGGATTCATCGAAGTTTCGGTTCCGGTCATCGAATCCGTGAGTCCGGATATGGACGTGCCGATCATGGCGTACGTGGAGGCGACCATCGTTTCCGTGGGAGACACAGAGGTGAACCGCATCGTAAAAACCCAACCCATCCTGCTCAATCTCCAGAGCGATGCGAACATCACATCCGTTGCGCGCTATACGTCAGACGAAGGCGCTCCGGTCGGGACGGGCCCGCTCCCGCCGCAGGTCGGATCCGCGACCACGTATCGCGTTGAATGGAAGATATCCAAAACGCTCCACGAACTCGAACGCGTGAACGTGAGTGCGAGCCTGCCCAAGGCCATTTCGTGGGGAACGATCAAAGAAATTGATGCGGGGGAGGCCGGGTACGATCCGGACCTCAAGCTCGTCACATGGAACATCAACAAAATTCCGAGCGATGTGGACGAGCTCCTCTTGTCTTTCGACGTCAAGCTCAGTCCGTCGGAAGCGGATGTGGGCCGTTTCGCCTCGCTGCTCTCGGAAACGCGATTCGAATTTACGGACAAGAGCATCGAGGAATCCGTGATTCGCACGTCGCCGTCGCTCAACACCGATCTTCCCGATGATCCCATTGCAAAACGTAAAGGGGTCGTGACAAAACCGTAGGCATTTCGCATTGCGTATTTCGCATTGCGCATTGGCTCCGAACGAACATTGTGCCGCAGATGAGGGGTTAGAAAAATGCGTAATTCGCAATGCGAAATGCGTAATTTCTTGATTTTTCCAAGCCGTTCCTCTATAGTGAACTAAAGATACAAGGGGGCATTTCCTCTTGTATTTTCGTTCGTTCGACAATCGGAAGGAGAACATGAAATGGATCCTGACGACCCTTGTAATCAACGGATGAATATCAGTTTGCCGCGGATGCCGGAAGACGCGAAGGCGACCCGAGTCGGAACGGACGGTGTGGAACCTCGCGAACGCATCATTCTGGCGCTTGATGTGAGCGACCCTGGAACGGCCGCAACCATCGTGCGGGAACTCGAGCCGCATGTCGGCGTATTCAAGCTTGGCTTCGAATTCATCATGATGGTTCTTGGTTTCGTGTTCGCCGATACGCCCAATCTCGAATACATTAAGAACCTCAACGCCCTGCGCGATCTTGCCAGGCGTTTTAACGGAAAGGTATTCTTGGACGCGAAACTGCACGACATCCCCAACACCGTGGCAAAGGCCGTGGGCGGGATTTCGCACGTTCGAATAAAGATGGTGAACGTGCACTGTGCGGGCGGATCCGAGATGATGACGAAGGCCAAGAACGCGTCCGTTGAGGCCGCCGAGCGCTCCGGCGTCACGCCGCCGCTCGTCCTCGGCGTCACGCTCCTCACGAGCCTGTCGTACGACGACCTCGTGGATGTCGGCTTCGCTGAGGTGCTGAATATCGCGGATGAGGAAGATCGTGCGCGCATCGAACGGGAAGGCGTTGAGCGCATCGCCGTGCATAAGCTCGCCTGGCTTGCGCAGGAAAGCGGTCTCGATGGCATCATCTGCTCGCCGAAGGAACTCTCCGCGGTGCGCGCATACTGTCAGCCGGAGTTTCTGGCCGTAACGCCGGGCATCCGTCCATCGGACTCGCCCAAGGACGACCAGAAGCGCACCCTGACGCCCTATGAGGCGATCATGGAAGGCGCGGACTACCTGGTGATCGGACGTCCGATCACCAAAGCGGACGATCCGGTCGAAGCCGCAAAACGTATTGCGGACGAGATCGGTCGTGCTCTCGTAAAGAGAGGGGAATGAGGTTGTTATGGATGCATTGATAAACGAGAGAAAGTCGAGGTTCGCGCTTCGACTGTTCGACATCGGCGCCGTGAAGTTTGGACGCTTTCGGCTCAAGCTTCACGAGAAGCATCCGGGTGCTCCGGAGTCGCCGTTCTATCTGAACCTTCGCGTGCCGAATAACCCCAAGCCCGGACCGCTCGAGAACGAGGACGTGCTTGAGGCCGCGGATCTTATGTTTCGCATAGCTGTGCGCGTAGACGAACTTGAGTTCACGCATATTGCCGGGATTCCGAACGCAGGTGATCCGTTCGCCCAAGCGTTTCAGGCTATTGCCTGCGAAGCGGATCTTCCCGCGCCCTATAAGCTGCTGCGGCTTGGAAAAGAACATCTGCCGAACGGTATGCGCCGAATCGCACACCTCGAAGAAGGGAAGTGTGAAGAAGGCGACCAAGTCCTGATGGTTGATGATCTAATCACGCACGGCGAGAGCAAGCTTGAGGCCATGCAGACGCTCAAAGAGCTCGGCCTTCGGATCTCCGGCCTCGTGGTCCTCGTGGATCGCGAGCAGGGCGGTGCTAAGAAGATCACGGACGCGAAGTATCACTTCGTGGCCGTGTACACGCTCACCGAACTCATGCACATCTACTTATCTGCGGGTAAGATCAGCGAAGAACAGCTCTGGAGCTGTCTGGGTTACCAGGACGAGCTTGATGCGTACTACGTATCCAAGGGTCAAACCGATTGAGCCTCCTTCCTTCCGACTTCTTCGATAAAGCACCGCCTCGCTCCTCGCGGGTCGGTGCTTTTCGTTGGTAGCTGGTAGTTCGTATCTAGTATCTGGTATTTATCGTTGACTCATGGCGTAGTCCGTGATAATAAGCCCTCAGACCTTTAACAGAAGGAGAGATACAAATGACTCCAGGGATACTCATACTCGTATTCGTTTGCCTGTTGGGATTGGGAGCCGGGCTGTGCAAAAGCGTGCTCTGTTGTCATATTTCGCTCCCGAAATGGCAGTGGTTGACCGAGGATCGCTTTTTCGTCTCATGCATCTGCGCAATGCTCGTCGGCTTCATCGGTTTGGCTACCATCGGCCTCTATACGGAAAAATCCAGTTGGTCTTCGACGTATACCCCCAAGCACGTCTCAATGGTGAAATACGATTCCGCTCAATATGATGAGCTCGGAATGTTCATGGAGGCCGGTTCCTGGATTTGGTGCTCGAAAAATTGCCTGGACGACCTTCCGGTGTCCATGGACGTGGAGAGTCGTGTGGCGCCCATTACGGAAAATCCCAAAGTGCGCAACCTGGCCTACGTGGTTCGGACGCGCCTCACGGACCCGCGCGCGTATGCCGTAGCATTGTCTCTGAGTGATGACAACCACAATCTCCAACGAGCGTCAGATGTCGTTCTTTCCGAGCTCTACGAGTTCAACAATGCGCAGTCCAAAGCACTGGCAAGCTTCTACAATCCCAAGGACGTCCGCCAGACGAACGGACTCGCCGAGCTCCTGAAGCGCGAGATCAATCCCAGGCTGAAGAGCAGAGGCATGGAAATCACGGAGCTCGTGAGCTGGGAAGTCGAGTAGTCTCTCCTCACCTCGTCTCGAAGCACCGCCTCGCTCCTCGCGGGTCGGTGCTTTTCGTTCGTTTACAAGCCGGGTTATCCGTGATAATACGGATACGCACCATCAACAAAAGGGGAGATAAAAATCATGGGCATGTTCTTCATCTTGCTGCTCTGTGTGGGTATTCTGGGTCTTCATGGCGAGATTCACAGAGGGATGCGGGAACGAATGAATCGGCGTCCCTTCCGGTCGATGCCTTTCTCATGATCGCGCCCTCCAATGGGCGTCACGTTCCGAAGCACCGCCTCACACTCGTGAGTGCGGTGCTTTTCGATTCCGTTTGAGCGGATTTTGGCGGTCTGATCTTGACGCAACCCCCGACGTATGATATAAACGCCGTACACCGGCTCCCTACTCCCCCACCTTGGGAGCTCCGCCGCACGCACGCTGTCTTCTGTGGTGTCAGGAGACTTATGAGGCACAGTCCTTTGTCCCTCCGTGGGGCCGTGCGTGCGGCAACTTTTCTCCGTCGGCTTCTCTAAGAGGTCGGCGGCTTTTTTATGGAAACATTCAGGAAAAGAAACAGGCAATATCGATGCAATCAAAAACTGCTCATTATGGCGTACCACGTAAAAACGACGGACAAGCCGTCGTTTTTACGTGGTACGCCCGGAGGGAATCGAACCCCCATCCCCGGTTCCGAAGACCGGTATTCTATCCGTTGAACCACGGGCGCATCTTTATCATTGTCGAAGGTTTATAACATGAAATGATACGTATGTAAATAAGTACACCCCCGTTATTCTTGCGAACAACGGGGGTGCGGATTAAGGAGGGGAAATGTCCGTCTACTGCGCGTTGGCGTTTTCGTCGCGCTTACGACTCTTCTTCGTGACCTTCTGCCACGGCGCCTCCTTGGGCTCGTGTTTGCCGCAGTTTGTGTTGAATGTCGCCTTTACCATTCTCTCAACGGTGTCGAAGCAGAGGGTGTCGAGCTCCGACTCCTCTTCCAGCCAATACATGTCGTCGCGTCTTCCGTATCCTAGCTTGTAGAGGAGAAGACATGCATTCTCCATGCATTCCCGACAACTCGCCTGCGCGAGTTCGCGCGCCCTGCAAACGATCGCTTCCTTATGAGACGAAAGGACGCTACGGACGCGCTTGGACACGTCCTCCCGGTGGAGGATTTCGGTGATGAGGCCGCGCGCCGATGTCTCGATCAGCCTCTCGGCTGCTTCCGCGCCGGAAGACGCGTTTTCCAGATGCGCGAGCTCCTGGAATGCCTGCCATAGCCGTGCGGCCCGTTCCCGGCGGTGCTCGATTTCCCAGCGCATGTTTTCGACGCTTCCG
>CAYMPS010000078.1:0-1644 GCA_964392485.1 uncultured Gammaproteobacteria bacterium
TTGGCGCCAAGTACATCAGAAATCATTACGGGCCGACGCCGGTGATGTTTGCCAAGCTCATCGAACAATTGGAAAAACAAGGAAAAGTGGAAAAGATAAAAAGCAAATTTTACAAGCATGAGCAAACAAAATACCTCGTAAATCCGAATGAGCCGATCAATCTGTCCGCGCTTTCCGCGCGGGAGCTCGCGCACATTGACTGGGAAATTGATCGGTTAGGAGATTTAACCGCCACGCAAATTACGGCGCTGTCGCATTTGGATACCCCGTGGGTTGCGGCGGAAGAAAGAAAGCCGCTTGAGTATGAGCACGTGTTCTATCGTCCAGAAGAAACTTCCGTAAGAGCGTATGACGAACTTTGATGAACTCTCGGAATTTAAAAAAGAATTCAAGCGGCTTTCTAAAAAATACAGGTCATTGGCCGACGATCTGAAAACCTTCAAGAAGGTGCTTCTCGTCCGTCCGCTTGGGGCCGGGAAGCATTTTATCGTCATGCACGCGTCTTCCGGCACAACGATCGTCAAAGCGCACCTGGCATGCCGCGCGCTCCGCAACAACCATCTTTTGCGGGTAATTTACGCGTATATCGAAGAGGAGGAAAAAATAGAATTTATCGAGCTGTATTTTAAAGGCGACAAAGCGAATGAAGACCGGGATCGGATACGGGCGTATTTAAATAGTCACGCATCCTAGGTCACCCTCTTTGCTCCAGCATAGAGGTGTTTGGAGACGTTTGGGCTGTTTTAAAAAATGCCTAAAAACTCCATAAAAAACAAGCTTTTTTTGACCCGCTCCGTTCTTCACAAGGCACCAAAATCATGGTACGATTTCCGTACGTTTTCGCAGGGTTCAACTCTCCCTTCACGTACTACGAATTACGAATATGATACGAATCTACGAATGCTATAAGCGCTTCAGGAAGCGTATTCGTAGATTCGTACCCCATTCGTAATTCGTAGGGCTTCTAGCAACCAACACGACATTATGCAAATCATCTGGCACGGTTACTCCAGCGTTCGCATCGAATCCAAGAACGGCGAATTGAGTTCAACGCTCCTTACGGACCCCTTTGAGAACGAGGCGTCCATTCGGTTTCCACGCACGCTCGAGCCGGAATCCGTGGTTCTCAGCCACCAGGATCGCAAGCGATTCAATTTAACGGCCGTTCAGGGGAAGCCTTTCATCATTTCGGATCCGGGAGAATTCGAAGTGAAGGGCGTGTTCGTATACGGCATACAGGATCCGTTAGTCGAAAAAGGAACGGAGCGGCCGGTCATCTACCGGATCATGTCCGAAGGCATGAGCATTGCGTTCCTGGGACAGTTGAACCGAAAGCCGACGAATGAGGAACTGGAACAGCTCGATAATATCGACATTCTCCTTTTGCCCGTCGGAGGAGGTGATGCGCTTGATGCGGACAAGGCCGCGGATCTCATTACGGTCATTGAGCCGCGCATCGTCGTCCCGTTGAACTTCTCTCTCCCGGGGATGAAGAAGAAGCTCGGTTCCGTGAATGAGTTTTGCAAGCATCTGGGTGCGAATAATTGCGAGAAGATGACAAAGTTGAAAATTCAGCGCAAGGATCTCCCGGCGGAAACGCTGCTCGTTGCCATCCTCGATCGAACGTAGGTATGAATTACGGAA
>CAYMPS010000078.1:1744-5262 GCA_964392485.1 uncultured Gammaproteobacteria bacterium
GGCGGAAACGCTGCTCGTTGCCATCCTCGATCGAACGTAGGTATGAATTACGGAACGGAAATCTGAAGATCCACCATCCGCAAGTTTAATTCCCATGTCTTCAAAGAGAGCGCGATCACGATCAGAACGGACCTTGAGAGATCCGGCGGACGGCGTATTCAGCGATACGCCGCGCATCATTACGCCGGAAGAGAAGCGATCGCTCATTCTGGCTCATGCGAATGCTCGCGGTCCGAAGGATCCGATGCAGCGCGTCACCCTCTGGGCCGGCGTCGGCATCGCCCTTGCCGCCATCATCGGCGGATGGTTCATGACCGTCGGATACCATGTAAAGACGGAATTCGCCGGTTCGGGACAAGAGCTCAAAAAGCTGGCGGATGAACTCGACGCGTTCACGGAAAGTGCAAAGACGAATCCGGTTGTGAATCCGCCGAAGCTTCCGGGGCCCACAACGGCCGCGGCCGCAGCGCAATTCGAAGAGGTGCTTCAAGATATTCTGAACGAAGATGTGCACTCAAGTACCACGCGAAGAAATGATCTGCTTGCTCCATCCGCTCCTTCCGTTTCAAGTACGAACGAGGGATCGCCGGCGCCGGAAAGCGTCTCGATGCCCATTGATCCGAATAGCCCCGGACTCATTCCGGACATCGAATAGGTTGCAGGTTGCAGTTCTCTTATCGCAAGATGACGTTTGACTGCAGCTTTCCCTTCCAACCTGAAACCTGAAACCTTCAACCTGAAATTATGCCCAAGAAGAAAGAGATAAAAAAGCAAACGAGCAAACAACTGGCCCTTCCGGAAGAGTCTTCGAATATGGGCACGATCGTGCCGCAGACGATTTCGAGCGAGATGCGCAAGGCGTACATCGACTACGCCATGTCCGTCATCGTTCGGCGCGCGCTCCCGGATGTCCGAGACGGGCTCAAGCCCGTGCACCGGCGCATCCTGTTCTCCATGTGGAGGAACGGTCTTCGCTCAACATCCAAGTTCAAGAAATGCGCATCCGTCGTCGGAGACGTGCTCGCCAAATACCACCCGCACGGGGATTCGGCCGTGTACGATTCGCTCGTACGTCTGGCGCAGGACTTTAACCTTCGCTACACCCTCATCCGCGGACAGGGGAACTTCGGATCGCTGGATGGAGATAACGCGGCGGCCTATCGGTATACGGAATCGAAGCTCGAAACGATTGCGGATGAGATGCTTTTTGATATCGATAAGGACACGGTTGATTTCGTCCCGAACTTCGACGGGTATGAGAAGGAGCCGACCGTGCTACCGGCAAAGCTGCCGAACCTGCTCTTGAACGGCGTTTTGGGCATTGCCGTGGGCATGGCCACGAACATCCCGCCGCACAACCTTACGGAAATTTGCGACGCGACGATCGCGCTCATTGATAACCCGGAGCTCGAAGTGGACGACCTCATGAAGTACGTCAAGGGTCCGGATTTCCCAACGGGCGGCATCGTGTATAACAAGAGAGACATCCTGGAAGCGTACGCAACCGGAAAGGCCGGCATCGTCATGCGCGGAAAAGCGGAGATCGTGGAAGACAAGGCCGGGAACTACCGCATCCTCATTGAGGAGATTCCATACCAGGTGAACAAGGCGACGCTGCTCGAAAAGATCGCGGATCTCGTACAGACCAAGAAGATCGAAGGAATCAGGGATTTGCGCGACGAGTCGAGCAAGGGCGAGGTGCGCATCGTCATCGAGCTTAAGAAGGACGCGTACCCAAAGAAGATTTTGAATCAGCTCTACAAGATGACGTCGCTTCAGGATACGTTCCACGTGAACATGCTCGCATTGGTGGACGGTGTCGTTCCGCGCGTCCTCTCACTCAAGCAGATTCTTGAAGAGTACGTGAAACACCGGAAAGAAGTCATACGCCGCCGCACGGAATACGATTTGGCCAAAGCACGGGATCGCGCCCACATTTTGGAAGGGTTGCGCATCGCGCTCCTAAAGATCGATCAGGTTATCAGTACGATCAAAAAATCCAGGGATCGGGACGATGCGCGCGTGAATCTCATCAAGCAGTTTAAGTTGTCCGAGCGTCAGGCGAACGCCATCCTCGAAATGCGCCTGCAGGCGCTCGCGAACCTGGAACGGTTGAAGGTCGAGCAGGAATACGAGGAGAAACTCAAGATCATCAAAGAACTTGAGGCCATCTTGAAGTCCGTTAAGAAGATGATGGACGTCATTCGCAAGGAGATCGTGGATCTCAAAGAAAAGCACGGCGATGCCCGCCGCACCAAGGTTGTGGCCGCGGGCGTGGGGGACTTCTCCATGGAGGACCTGATCCCGGACGAACAGACGATCGTTATGCTGACGGCGGACGGATACATCAAGCGCTTGCCGCCGGATACGTTCCGTTCACAGCACCGCGGCGGCAAGGGCGTCGTCGGTTTGTCGACCAAAGAAGAAGACCACGTGGAGCGCCTCTTCTCAACGAGCACGCACACGGACCTCTTGTTCTTCACGAACCGCGGCCGCGTGTTCCAGTTGAAGGCGTACGACGTACCGCAGGGGAGCCGTACTTCCAAGGGTCAGGCCATCGTGAACTTCCTCCAGCTCGCACCGGGGGAGAAAGTCGCGACGACATTGGCCATGGATGACATCGAAGACGCCAAGAACCTTCTCATGGTCACGAACAAGGGCACGGTCAAGAAAACGTCGCTCGATGAGTTTAAGAACATGCGGCGGAGCGGGCTCATCGCCATTACGCTCAAGCCCGGCGATGATCTGGAGTGGGTGGAGCCCACGGCAGGGTCGGATGAAATCGTGCTCGCCACGCACAACGGTCAGGCTATCCGGTTCAAGGAATCCGACGTGCGCGCCATGGGTCGCACGGCCGCGGGCGTGCGCGGCATTAAGCTGAAGAAGGAGGACTACGTGGTGGGCATGGACGTGATCATCGCGTCATTGGCCAAGAAAGGCGAACTCGAACTCTTCACGATCGCGGAAAACGGCTTGGGTAAGAGCACGAACCTCAAAGAGTATAAGGTGCAGGGACGCGGCGGCTCCGGCATTCGCACCATGAAGGTGACGGCAAAGACCGGCGGCCTCGTGGCCGCGTACGTCTCCTCGCGCGACGACGAACGCGACCTCATGATCATTTCCAAGAAGGGGATCGTCATCCGCACGCCGTTCAAGAGCATTTCCACGCTCGGCCGCGACACGCAGGGCGTGCGCATCATGCGGTTCAAGGAAGACGGGGATAAGGTCTCGAGCGTCACGTTCCTCATCGCCGAGATGGAAGCGGTGGTGGGGGAGTAATTCCAATAAACGATTAAACCGTCGGGCAATCCCCGGCGGTTTTTTGAATTACGTATACCGTTTTAGCCGCATACGAGGGTAAATAATTGAAATCAAAAGCGCCCCGTGAGGGGCGCGTTTTGTAACTCATTTGAATTACCCGATCACCTTATCAATCAGCCCGTACTTCTTCGCAGCATCCGGGAGCATGAAGTAGTCGCGATCCGTGTCTTGTTCAACCTTCTTGAACGGCTGGCCGG
>CAYMPS010000079.1:0-5229 GCA_964392485.1 uncultured Gammaproteobacteria bacterium
TAAGGCTCTCGAAATGCTTAATGTTGTTCTTTGAAAACGAAAGCAGAAGGTATTTATTATCAGATAAATAACGAGTAAGAAATAGAAGGCGTATTCCATAAACCTCTTAGTTGATTGAACACAAAGCCCGCCGCCAAATTGGCACCCTTTCGGGTGCCCGCACCCCTTTCGAGGTACGGCCGTGTAAGGCTCGCTGAACGACGGGTTCAGTGCCTTGCACGGTCTTATTGCCATGCCCTGCTTTCACAGGGTTTAGGCGGGTTTGGTTGTGAGGTAATGCTAGATCGGATCGCCTTTTATAGCAAGTATCGATGATGTTGTTTTAAATTAACAGTCAGCCTGCCGTCGTTTATGAAGTCGGAACAATGTCCGTTTATGCTACTTCGTGGAGTACCTTATTCTAACGTCGCTTCACACATCAAATAAAGATATTAAATGTTAGAACTCGATAAAAATGGCTCTATAAAAGAAAAAACCACGGCTTTTGCTTCCGTGATTTTTTCTTGGCAGGGGCGGTAAGAATCGAACTCACGTTACAGGTTTTGGAGACCCGCGTCCTACCACTGAACGACGCCCCCATGGTAGGTATTGGTGCCCAGATACTACAGAAGAATGGAGTGACCGTCAATCATCTTGACTCCCCGCTCCCCGTGCCCCATCCTGATACTTCAATGATATGTTGAGACAGGTGCCAATCAATACGCTTGGGCGGAAACGCGTGGTCGTTCTCGGCGGCGGAACCGGAACGTTCACGATCCTGTCCGGACTGAAGAAGCATCCCATCGACATTTCCGCGATCGTGAATATTTCAGATGACGGCGGATCAACGGGCGTGCTTCGGGACGAGCTCGGCGTGCTCCCTCCCGGGGATATCCGCCAGTGCCTTGTGGCGCTTTCCAATGCGGATGATGCGCTTCGCGAACTTTTCCTGTATCGCTTTTCGAATGAATCCCTTCGCGGGCATAATTTCGGGAACCTCTTCCTTTCCACGCTCGAAAAAATCGTCGGCGATCCGATTAAAGCGATAAATGTCGCACACCAAATCCTTCGCGTCCGCGGGCGCGTCATCCCCGTGTCACGCACGCCCGCAACGCTCGAAGCCGTGCTTTCGGATGGGAGCGTGCTTAGAGGAGAAAAAGTTATCGATGCACGCGACTCCTCGCGGGCGCCGATCCAGCGGTGCTGGCTCCAACCGAACGTGCAGGTGAATCCCGAAGCGCTGGATGCGATCAAAGACGCGGATGCCATTGTTATCGGACCGGGAGACGTGTACACGAGCATTGTGCCCGTCATTCTCGTCTCCGGCATTGCGCACGCAATCGCAGAATCAAAAGGGAAAGTGATACACGTGGTCAACCTCGCAAGCAAGCCGGGACAGACGGACGGCTTCACCGCGTCCGAGCATGTGAAGGCTGTCATGAATTACCTCGTCCCCGCAATGATCGATACCGTTGTCATTAACAATACGAAACCTTCCCCCGCGCTCGCCGAACGGTACAAAAATCAAGGCGAACATCCGGTCGAAGACGATTTGACGAACAGTGTCCCGTATAACATTTGGCGCGGGTCGCTCATCTCCGATGAAATCATGGAACAGCTCCCGCAGGACAAGATCCAGCGCAGTCTGCTCCGCCATGATCCGGACAAGCTCGCGCAGGCCGTGATGGATGTCGTCTGATCCGCAGCCAGCGCTGTTAACATTGACAACCACGCGAAATTTCGTTACACCACCCTTATCAAGGGAAGCATATTGTGAATCTCGAAACATATCCCATTTCTAAAAACATCCAGTGGATATTCAAAGGTATTACATGCGAGCATGAAGAAATATATTAAACATTGCCTATGGAATATTCGACGAACAATGGTGAGCACTTCGGCGGAAATAAAAAAGTGGGTACATCGCTACTCCATTTCGCGGAACAGCAATTCATCAAATGGGCTGTCCCAAAGGTGCCAAAGTGGATTCACTCTTACCATCTAACGCTTGCAACGATCCCAATCAGCCTCGCAATTATTGGGTTCAGTTACGTGGCAACGATCAATATTCACTGGTTTTGGGCCGTATCCGCACTCATCGCCCTTCAGTGGCTGACAGACTCACTTGATGGCGCCATTGGCCGTTCACGAAAAGAGGGACTTATCAAATGGGGATACTACATGGACCACTTCCTCGATTACATGTTTCTCTGTGCCGTCGTTATCGGTTACTCCGTACTGCTCCCTGATCAATTCAAATACCTTCACTTCTTTATCTTTGCTCTCTTCGGCGCATTCATGGTGAATTCCTACCTCTCCTTTGCCGCCACGAATGAATTTCGGGTCGCCTATCTAAAAATCGGACCGACGGAAGTGCGGATTCTGTTTATCATCATAAATACGCTCATTATCTTATTCGGTAAGACATATCTGGCTTTTTCCATTCCGTACGCCATCGCATTCACCATTCTTGGTCTTTTCATCGTCGTCTACCGAACGCATAAATATCTTTGGAAGATCGACATGGCCTATAAACATGAAAAAGAATCGAAAGAATAATACCTCCTCGGCCTTGGAGCCGAGCGGATACAAATAAACGAAAGTAAGGGGGATGGTACGATCATCGCGGACGACATCTGCGCACAGAGTTCTCCGGTAGCCCAACGCCATGATCCGGACAAGCTCGCGCAGGCCGTGATGGACGTGATATAACGCCGCGCAAAGAAAGTCCCGCGCGCGAATGCATCACGTGCGGGACAAGAGAGCGTACTTACAGGCCAAGGGCTTCGGCGCGTTCCGGATCCAATGTCCAATTTTCGCGCTGAAGGCAGGGCAAAAGCGCTTTCGCGGCTTTCACTATTCGATTCGCCACGTCCGGCGGCAGAGGACGGTCGTCGACGAGCTTTCCGGCGGCGACGTTGTCCGCGTAGTCCGTCAACAGGTAGCGAAGGACTGCGACGACCACGGCCGTGCTCGCATCGCGTTCGCGCCACATGTCGTCTTTGTCCAAATCACATATCAGGGGATTCAAACAATCCTGCGTACTTCCCAACAGCGCTGTCATGCTCGCGAAATGCGTGGAGCGATTAACGCAGTGTCTCCGATTCTTCTCGCGCTCAGAATTTGTCTTTCCGGCTTCGAGTAATGACGCGCAATCTTCCAACCATTTCAAATAGTTATCAACGTGCCGGGAGAGAAAATCGTCAACGCGACCAAGGCGCCGGACGATTTCCGCGTAATTCAGACTCGCGGCTGTTGATTTTGATGAAACGCGCGCTAATGACGAACGTGTCGAATGTGCCATGGTTCTTCCTCCAATCCGAATGAAGCATTATGAACATTGATACACACCGCCGTCAAACCTATCTTCGATACTATTATATTAGCCGGCGGCAGCTGACTATCATTTCCACGGGCTAGGGGCTGCATGTTTGCGTTTGGCGTTTAGCATTTAGCTTTTGGCATTTGGCTGAGATACTATTACCATCTCGTCCGGCCGCCAGCAGTTGCAATATCTGACAGTCGCATTGAATTGACAATCCTGTCGTTATCCTTTATACCACTTTCATCCAAGGGAGGTGAATATTGTTGATTCGAAACATACCCTGGGTCCTGTCCTTTCTATTTATCGCGCTCCTCGCGTGCAAGCGTCCCGACAATCGCATTGTTACCGAAGAGAAGATTCCTCCGCCGTTTCTGAAAACGAAATTCATCGCCGGAGACACGAAGCTCGAATTCGTACTGTCATTCCCGCAATGCGCATACGATACGGGTTTCGGCCTCGGTCCATGTTCGCACGTCCTCTGCCGCGCATCGTACAACGGCAGACGCGTTGAGCGCATGGAGCAGCGCGTCTGCGCTACATTCGAGGACGTAGAAGTCCCCCTTCTGGCATATGCGAATTCCGAAGCGGAGCGCGGCGAGATCCTGAACGATGCCGCCACCACGTTTGCGCGCGCTCATAAGCAGTTCGCAGACGACCGAAAGCTCAGCACGAGTCAGGAAGTCATCATTCACACGGAGCGGCTCCCGTCCTTCGCGAACGGTCCGTTGCTCTAAAATTCGAAAGAGGAGGAAATCCAAATGAAGATCCGGCACCTTTTTACACTCGTAGCCATGATGTTCATTCTCACAGCCTGCGATCGACCGCCATCCGGATTTGCCATTTATCGCGCTGCATTTCTGCGTGTAACGCATGATGATGCGAAGAAACCGCTTTCCATTGCCATCGCGTTTCCCAAGTGCGCGCACACCGCGGGATTTGGAGCGGAAGGATGTCGAAAATTGCTCTGCAATGTGGTGGTCGAAAACAGGACGAGAAATAAAGAACTCGAACGAACCGTCTGTCATGATGCGGAAACCGATCTCATCCCCATGCTCATGCGCGTACGGACGGAAGAAGGGTGCGAAAAAGCGCTCTCCTTGTACGCCCTGCAACTCGTAGAGGCGCATGAAATCAGCCTCGAGTCGCTTAAGGAGAACGGGGGCATCGAACCGCGCATAAAGTTCCTCCCGCGCTCCATTCGCGAGTCCTACGGGGACAGCACCGCTCCTTCTCAGGAACTCCGAACGGTCTGGTCGCTCTGATCGATTAAACCGGCTCACCTCTCTAAACGAAAGCGGACCCTCACTCACAGGGTCCGCTTTTTCGTAGAGGTGTGCGCTAAAAATTCGTCCGCTCTATCTCACCTTCTTATACGTCACCTTGAACACGGGTTCGTATTCCTCATCCTCTTCTCCTTTGAATGAGATGGATTCGCCCTTCATGTATTTCGTGAGCGCAATATCATCCATCACCTGCTGATCGTCTTTGATATCCTGTTCCAGCGATTCCAATTCCGCGAGCTCGCTCCCGTAATCGGCGCGGACCTCCATCTCGATTTCTTTCTTCTGAGCCTTCAGGACATTCATCTCCCTGATGACCTCCTGAAGCTTGGTCGATGCCTCAAACCCCTCTTTGAACAAATCTTTGATCTTCTTGCGCTCCTTCTTCTTCGTCTGGATGCGGTTGTAGACGTCTTGGATATCTTGCATATATTTGTTTGAAGCGCGATTGTATCACAATGGTCTATCCGTGTAATAGTTTTTCCATTTTTCGGATTTTCTCCGAATAGATCCCGTGATAGACATTGGCACGCGGTTGGGTGTAGGGGCGGGGCCTTGCCCCGCCCTCATGTTATCGCGAAACCCGTTCAAAAAACGGAAAAGGTTCATCCGTCAGATCAATATCTTTCATGTTCGCATTTCCTC
>CAYMPS010000080.1:0-5182 GCA_964392485.1 uncultured Gammaproteobacteria bacterium
AGCCACTTCTTATGCTTAAAGAAGATGAGCATGCAGAAGCTCCCCAACAGCATGATGATCGTAATGAGCCAGAACCCGGCAGCGTGATCCTCGAACGGAACGGGAACGTTCATGCCGAACATGGCAGCCAAAAGGGTGAGCGGGAACACGATGACGGAAAAAATCGTAAGCGTTTTGATGATATCGTTCGTGTGATAATCGATCATGGATTTGTTCGTTTCGTGCAGTGCCTCTACCCGGTCTTTTTGGATCTCTACGGTGTCCCAGACTTCATAGACATCCCTCACGAGCTCATCGTAATATATTTTAAGATTCTTTATTGAAAAGTATTCCGGAACGAGTTCCACGAGCTTGGGCATAACGTTCTTATGGCCCTGCATCGCCAGACGAAAATTCATGACGTTCATTTTGACTCTGAGAATTTCCTGGATGAGGTGTTTGTCGAACCCTCCGAATACCTTATTCTCAATAACGTCCATGTCCGCCTGCATGTTGACGAGCTTCGGAAATACGGCCGACAAAAGGTCATTTAAGATCGCGTACAGTAATTGGGAGATGTCTCCGGAAATACAGATGTGATTTTTCGCCGTACTCTTCTTCGTGCAGGAATTGAACAGCGTTTTGATGGGTGCAAGGTTGTCCGTGTTGATCGTTACCAGACGATCCTTGGATATGAAGAAGTCCACTTCGGAGACGTGTATTTCATAAGACGCACGGTCGAATACGGGGTAGAGGAGGATCATGAACAGGTATCCGTCTCTCACGACGACCTTCGGCCGCTGGATCGGGGGCTGCACGTCGCGCAGGTCCAAAGGGTGAAACGCGAACTGTTTACGAAGTTTCTCAACAGTATCCTTGTTCGTAGAGGATATATGAGTCCATTCGAGCGTATTCGTTTTAACGCTTTGGAAATGTTTGGATGACATGCTCGAATCATTTTACCATCCTATCGTGAGTCATGGTAGAATAGGGCTATGCAGAACGGGCCAGGAGTACAGCCAGAAGTTCCAAAACAGAAGTCTGTTGAGAAGCCCGGCGAGGAAATCAGCTCCATCGAAGCTGATGATTTGGCGTACGAACAATCGCCGGAGCATTTGGACGATATCCTGCATGCGGAGAAGAAAACCGAATTTCAGGCCGCGAAAGAAGCCTATGCGGAACCACCTTCTGATAATGGAGCGCCCGTTTCACATGAGCCGGTGGTCTCTAAGGATACGATTACGATAGAAGTGGAAAAGATCCTCGAAGACGGCGTTGGTCGATTTTACGCATCGCTTCCGGATGAAGCCAAGCCTGTTTTCAAGAAAAAGGGAGAGGAGGCGGCGAGCGAGATAGCGCAAATGGTCACAACGCTGAAAGTAAAGATACGGCGCGTCATGGTGTTGATAAGTAATTGGCTCAAAACGATTCCCGGAGTCAATAAGCACTTTCTTGAACAGGAAGCGAAAATTAAAGCCGATCGCATCGTGGAGCTCATCGAAGCGAGAAAGAGAGACCAGATGTAGCCATATGCTCATACCAGTTATCGCACTCCAGGCAGATATCTTATCGGAAGAAACGGATGCTGTTTTTGTGCCTGGCATGACAGAGGTCGATAGTCTGTTAAGCAATCCGTTCGTTACGCTGTTCCTCATTCTGCTTGGCATCGCTTCCGCACTCACGATCATCGCGTTCATCATTCGATTCTTTTTTCACAGAAACGGAAATGCGAAGACGAGTTTGAACATGTCGGTCATGAAGATAACCGTTCCGAAAGAGACGAAAAAAGGAGGAGGCGGCGAAGAGGCGGGAACGCAAAAAATTCAGGAGCTCATTTCCGTGATGGAGACGATCTTTGCAACACTCGGTTCCTTGAAGAGCGGTAAGGGACTCCTGATGTGGCTCTTCGGGAGGAAAGATCAGTTTTCTTTTGAAATCGTTTTCGATGAAGAAAAGATCAAGTTCTTCGTGGCTTCACCGAAAGAATACGGCAGTTTTATCGAGGAGCAGATCCATGCCCAGTATCCGGATGCCCAAATAGATGCAATGCCGGACTACAACATCTTCTCTCCGACGGGCGTTATCCTCGGAAGCTACCTCACGCTCAGGAGGAAGAGCTCGTTTCCGATCAGGACGTACGAAAAGCTGGAATCGGATCCTCTGAACAGCGTAACGAACGCATTAGCCAAAATGGGAGAGGGTGAAGGCGCATGCATTCAAGTCATCGTTCGTTCAGCGCCTGCGAGCTGGCGATCGGAAGGATTGAGGATCGCGCGCGGCATGCAGCAAGGGAAGCGCCTCGCGGAAGTCGGAGGAAGCGGCATGCGTGAAATTGCTAAGGGCGTCGGGAAAGAGTTTGCAAGCGTCGCATCGGGTAAGACACAGGCGCCGCAACACGAAGCGTACCGTCTTTCGCCGCTCGAAGAAGAGATGGTGAAAGGTTTGGAGGAGAAAGCCTCCAAGGCGGGCCTTGAAACGAACATCCGTGTCATCGTATCAACCAAAACGCCTCAGAGGACCCAGCAGGTGTTGAATGATATCCTCGGGTCGTTCGGACAGTACAACGTGTATGAGTACGGTAATTCATTCGCGAAAGCCATGCCGAAATTCAGAACGAAGATGATCGATGAATTTATCTACCGCTCATTTAACGATAAGTATCGGATTATTCTCAATTCGGAAGAGTTGGCCTCTGTGTACCATTTCCCGCTCGTGACGACTGAAACGCCGAAAATAGACTGGCTGACATCAAGGAAGGCGCTCCCGCCGTCCAATATTCCAACGGAGGGGTTGATCCTGGGACATACGGATTACCGCGGACATCGATATACCATCCGAATGAAGCAGGAAGATCGTCGGCGCCACATGTATATCATCGGGAAATCCGGCTCGGGGAAATCCACGCTCATCAAGAGCCTCGCGAAACAGGATATCGAAGAAGGGCGCGGAGTCTGCATCATGGATCCTCACGGAGAGCTCGCTCAGGAGATGATCGAATTCGTACCGAAGGAGCGTGCGGACGACGTTATCTACTTCTCTCCGGCTGATTTTGACCGGCCGATGGGTCTTAACATGCTGGAGTACAACCCGAAGTATCCCCAACAGAAGGAGTTGGCCGTAGGGGAGATGCTGAAGATATTCGATTCGCTGTTCGACCTCAAAGCAACGGGCGGTCCGATGTTCGAATACTACATGCGAAATGCGCTGCTGCTCATCATGGATCATCCGGAGAGCGGATCAACGCTGTTGGATATTCCGCGCGTTCTCGCGGATGAAGATTTCAGGAAGCTGAAGCTATCGAAATGCAAGAGCCAGCAGGTAAAGGACTTTTGGGTCAAAGAAGCGCAGAAGGCCGGGGGCGAGGCTTCACTCGCGAACATGGTTCCGTACATCGCGTCCAAGCTCGCCCCGTTCATCACGAACGAATTCATGCGTCCGATCATCGGCCAGCAGAAGTCCGCGTTCAACATTCGCGAAGCCATGGATACGCAAAAGATCCTGCTCCTCGACCTCTCCAAAGGAAAAGTCGGAGAATTGAATGCGTATTTGCTCGGTATGGTTTTTGTGGGAAAGATTTTAAACGCGGCACTCGAACGCGCGGATATGAATCCCGCCGATCGAAAAGACTTCTATCTCTACATCGACGAGTTTCAGAATTTCCTTACGGATTCAATCAGCGCCATCCTTTCCGAGGCTCGAAAGTACGGACTGAACCTGATCATCGGGCATCAGTTTATCGGCCAGCTGGAAAAGATGCAGGAAATTCGCGATGCCATTTTCGGCAACGTCGGGAGCATGATGGCGTTCAGAGTCGGACCGGAGGATGCGGAGTTCATCGAAAAAGAATACGCACCGGTCTTCGGCCAATACGATCTAATGAACGTGGAGGCATTCACATGCAACGCAAAAATACTCATCGAGGGGACAGCGTCCCGTCCGTTCAATTTCAAGCCGATCTACCATAAGCAGCCGGAGGACAAAGAACTGTCAGGAATGATCAGGGAGCTGTCGAGGTATAAATTTGGAAGGAAGCGCGAACTCATTGAATCTGAGATCAAAGAAAGAGCCGCTGCATTGGAAGCGATGATGTTTGAAGAGGATTCGTAGCATAAAACAAGCCGAGTTTACTTTTTATCCCCAGCCGGCTCTATGCGCCGCAAAAGATGGGTGTTAGTCTTAACATTGGAAACGAGTAAGCCTGGAGGGTGGGATCTTGATTTCTACACAAATAAATATGCCGGAAAATGACCCGGCCAAACAAAATGTTGCTGATGAGTTGACTGATCCGGGTAGTCAACCGTCACCGGCAACGGCCAGTGAATCCAAGCTTGCGCTCGCGCGCAAAATGATAGCGAACCTCCGAGAGGAGCTCGCTAATTTAGAGCGTCTGCTTTCCGGTGATGCGGAAACGGCTGATTTAGATGATCTGATCATACGGAGAGACACGGAGGAGGGGAGTTTAATCGGTCCCGCTTCGGAAGGAAAGATCATGGAAGGCGTGTTTGATGGACAGCACATGATCGGTTCGGACGGGAAACAGTACCTCGTTCCTCCGAACTACGCTTCCAAATCCAAACTCGTCGAGGGAGATATCTTGAAACTGACGATCGCGCCAAACGGCACATTCCTCTTTAAACAAATCGGTCCAATCGAACGGAAGCGCGTGATGGGCGTCCTCATGAGGGACGAGCACACGGGGGATTGGAAAGTCGTCGCGGACGGGAAAAAGTACAACATCCTCACGGCATCCGTAACGTTCTTTAAAGGCAACCCGGGAGACGATGTTGTCATCCTCGTTCCGAAAGCCGCTCCGTCAAAATGGTCAGCGGTGGAAAACGTCATCAAGAGACAATGAGGCTTTGGCCGCAATGTCATATTTTGATGTAAGTCACAAGCCCTTAGGAAGGGCGTTTTTGTATGCGGGAATACGGAATGAAAGATCGTAAGTTTTGCGCCATTCCGTATTCCCGAATCATTGTTTACCGTCGATCGATAATGTACAATCTACTCTGATGTCATCGAGAACAATGCGCGTCTCACCTGGATTTACGCTCATCGAACTTTTGGTTGTTATTGCAATCATCGGACTTTTGGCAACCATATCCGTTGTGGCGTACGGCGGTGCGCAACAAAAAGCGAGGGACTCGAAAAGAAAAGCGGATCTTCGACAGATCAGCAAAGCATTGGAACTCTATTTTGATGA
>CAYMPS010000081.1:0-5076 GCA_964392485.1 uncultured Gammaproteobacteria bacterium
GCGGATAAGACGGTCATGGCACCTGTAGGGGCGCATGATTTCGATATCGCGGATAAGACGGTCATGGCACCTGTAGGGGCGCATGATTTCGATATCGCGGATAAGACGGTCATGGCACCTGTAGGGGCGCACAGCTGTGCGCCCCTACAGCCACCTATGCGTCTTTTTCGACGCCCACAATCCGTTTCTTAATAAAATCCTACAGCGACCCGATACTCGCCGCGGCGTTCGCCTTTAATCTCTCCAAAAACGCTTCCCGCGCTTTCCCGACGTTCTCATCCTTCCCGGCCCATACGTCGATCGCGGGGTATTGGAGGGCGCGCGCGTAGCAGAACGTGACCGGCCAGGGGTAGGGACCCAGCTTCGCGATCGCATTCAAGTTCACCGTTGCCTGTTCCGGCGTCTGTCCGCCGGAGAGGAACACAACGCCTCCGACGCCGTCCGGGATTGAGGCGCGGAGACAGCGCGACGTGGCTTCGGCGATCTGATCCGGATTCATGGGCTGGCCGGACTCGCTCCCCGGAACCACCATGCTCGTTTTAACGATCGTAGCTTCAAGGTCCGCGCGATGCTTCTTAAGTTCCTCGATAACCGTCTTGAGGACATTGGTCGTGACTTCCTCCGCCCGTTCGATCGAATGCGGTCCTTTGAGCACGACTTCCGGCTCCACCATGGGCACGATCCCCGCTTCCTGACAGCGCAGGGCGTAGACGGCCAGCGCGAACGCGTTCGCGTCAATCGCCTCCTGCGTGGGAAGGCCTTCGCCGATATTGATCACGGCCCGCCACTTCGCAAAACGCGCTCCAAGGCCGTAATACTCCTTAAGCCGATCCGCAAGACCATCCAGCCCTTCGGTGATCTTCTCGCCGGGAAAGTTCGGGAGGTCTTTGGCGCCGGCATCAACCTTGATCCCCGGGACAATGCCTTTGGATGCGAGGAGTTTGGGAAACGGCGTGCCGTCCGATGCGGACTGCCGAAGCGTCTCGTCGTACAGGATGACCCCGCTCATGTACTGTTCCGCGCCGGGAGCACCGAGAAAGACCTCGCGGAACCGGCGGCGGTTTTCCGGCGTGGATTCGACGTTGATCGGATCCAGCCGCTTGGGAACGGAGTTATTGCTCTCATCCGCCGCGAGCAGCCCCTTGCCCTTGGTCATCATGGCCTTGACCGTAGCTTGAAGATCATTCAAAGACATACGTGTGAGAAGAAATCGGAAAATGGAAATCGGAAAATGGAATCGCTCAAACGACCGATTAAACTTCCCTCCATTTTCCATTTTCTATTTTTCATTTTCCATAGGATACCAAATATCCCCTATTAGAGATACAATGAGACCAGTTAACTCGTTGACTGGTTTGCGCGATGACCGGTTGACGAGCGAACAAGCGAACGAATGAACGTATTTCTCAATCAGATCTTAGACCTCCTCATTCAGCCGGATGTTTTCGGATCGGTTGTTTTTATATTCATCCTCTGCCTCATCCTGCGCATCACCAAGCCCGTCTACGTGAAATTCAAGCGCCGAAAATCCGGTTTCGGAACGGTATTCAACAGTGTGACCGGAAAGCCCGTTGATCTCGCGCGCATCCGCCTGGTGGACGAACACGGCCTGACCGTAGCTTCCGCAGTTACGGATAATTACGGACACTACCGGCTTACCGTCATGCCCGGAGAATATACCGTGGAAGTAACGAAGCCGGGATTCGTCTTTCCGTCCGCATTCGTCAAAGCGCGGAAAATCAGCACGACGTACTACAGCATCCTTCCGGCGCGGCGCATCAGGATCAAAGACCACGGCATCGTGACCAAGAACATTGCCGTTGATCCGACCGATGGCATGAAAAAGCGATCCAAGGTTTTTAAATCGGGAATCGTCCTTAACGACAACCTTTTGCTCGCCATCGCTTACATCAGCCCGTTCGTCGCAGGCATCTACCCCTTCCTTCGCAGGACATCGATCGCTCTTTGGGCCATCCTCGCCGCGTACATCGTTGTGCTCACGTACCGCCTCACGCATTTTACGCCGGGCAAACCCGCTTATGGCGTCATCACGGATGCCAAAACCGGAGAACCGCTCGAACGCGTTGTCGTACGGCTGTTTGATGGGAAGTTCAATAAAGTCCTCTACACGCAGATCACATCCGTAAAAGGCCGCTACGCTTTCCTCGTGAATCGGGGCGCATACTACATGACGCTAAAAAAAGAAGGGTACAAACCGATCCGCCTCAACTTCCCGAATATCACGAAGGACAGCTACCCGCTGGCGACGAATGTGAAGATGAAGAAATCTGGTGGTTGAATATCGAATTTCGAATACCGAATGTCGAAAGTCTCTGAATGATGGAAGGGTGCCGATTTGGCACTTTTTCGATATTCGAAATTCGATATTCCGTCTGCTACAGTCATTTAATGGGGAAAGACCCGTCACAGCTCATCTTCTATATCCCCGCCTTGATCCTTATTGTCCTGGCCAGTATTGGCTATGCCCTTCTCTCGAATAAAGAAGGATCTTCACATGAGCCGATCGCTAGCAGCCAGCCGCCAACAGCCGAACTTGAACCTCCCGGACCGACTCGCATCTCCCTCCCCGACGAAGTCCGCGCGCTGTATTGGACGGCGCAGACGGCCGGGACGGCTCGTGCGGACGAGCTGTTGGAGTACATGACGGAAACCGGCGTCAACGCCGTTGTTATTGATCTGAAGATGGATGACGGCGAAATCGCCTTTGAGCCGTGGAATGAGATGCTGAAGCCGTTCGCTCAGGAGCATCCGGCGATCAAAGATCTCGAAGCCCTGCTCAAGAAACTCGCGGAAAAAAACATCTACCGCATCGCGCGCATTGCCGTGATGCACGACAATACGCTCGCGGCAGTGAAGCCGGAATTCGCGCTCCGCACGCCGAACGGATCCGTGTGGAGAGACAAGATCGGATCCGTGTGGGTGGACCCGGCCGCGCCCTTCGTTGCCGAATATGCACTGGCACTCGCACAGGAAGCGTATGATCGCGGGTTTGATGAAATCCAGTACGACTACATCCGCTTCCCTTCGGACGGCGCGCTCGCCGCGCTTCGCTACCCGTTCTTCGGTAAAACGACATCTACAAAAGAAGAACTCCTGAATGACTTCTTCGCGAAAATCGGCGATCCCCTGCGTGAAAAAGAGATCCCCGTATCCTTCGACCTGTTCGGCATGACGTTCGTCTCCATCTACGACATGGACATCGGGCAGACGCTCCCCGGGGCATACCCGCACGCGGATTTCTTCAGCCCCATGACGTACCCGTCCCACTACCCGAATAACTTCCGCGGGTACGCGAATCCCGCGCTCTATCCGTACGATATCGTCAAACTGACGCTGGACGAAGGCGCGGCCATCATGCAGACGCAGTTCGGCGTGGCGGAAGAGGAAACGCGGCCCGCGTTCCGACCATGGCTGCAGGACTTCGACATCGGGGCCGTATACACAAGCGAGATGATCGAGGAGCAGATTCGCGCAGCGCGGGACGCGGGTGCGAGCGGCTGGATCCTGTGGAACGCGCGGAACGTGTACGAACCGGCGGAGTATATCGGGGATGAAGGATGAAGGAGGAGGGATGGAGGACAGAGTAGGATCGCACAGCTGTACAACCCTACAGCCAACCGCATGCCCGTTTCTTCGACGCCTACAGCTCCGCGAGCAGCGCCAGACGCTCATCGCGCTGTGTCAGGAGGTGCGCCGCCGTGCGCTCGTATGCTTCCAAAAAACCATCCAGCATTCCGGGTTCCAAAATCTTCTCCGCATGCGCAATGGATGCGCGCGCCTGCTCCGCCTGAGTGGAAATGATCCGTGAAACGCCCGGGAGCGCCTCGCGCCAAAAGAGCAGTCGGAGTTCCGAGACGATTTCTTCCAACGGATGCGGACCGGAAGCACTGTCATGCGCACGCTTCCATCGCTCCAGGAGATCCGCAACAACGAAGTTCAGACGCCCGGCGCACAGATCCTCCTCCCAATCCTCAACGTCATCGCAGAGCTGCTTGGCGGAAAGCATATGAACGACGTATGCCTTTACGGCGGCGACTTCGGGCGATGATGGCGCAAAGCCGGAGAGCAGCAGGATCGTGAGCGGACCGAGTGCATGCCCCAGGGAACGCTCGGCAAGCTTCCGTACGTCTCCGTACGCCGGGAGCTGTTCCGGGATCATAATCGTGCCGTTCGCAACCGATGTTCGCGCGTATGCGAGCTCCCAGGCGTTTACCGCATCCACCAGGTCCATGGTGTGCCGAAACAGGCCGCGGATCATCGGATTGAACGTTTCGTAGATCCCGGCGAGTTCCCGCAAACTGAATGCGGCAACGGAAACGTCCGACGGGTCGCCTTCCCGATCCAAGAAATCGTCAAAGATCGTATACGCCATCCAGCCGTAGACATTCGCCGCCGAAAGCCGAAGGACCGTATCCTCGGATACGCTCTTTTGCCGTAGCGTCCCATGGACCATGACGGGGAACGAAACGATCTGCCCGTCGCGGTCCCGTGCAACGAGCGAATGCAGGAATGCATGCGCCCGGCCATGAAGCGGCTCTGAAAGCGTACTGATGCGCTCCTCAACCAGGGCAATGACGGATGCCGCGTCACGGGATTCAGCATTCGGGTTCTCTTGCCGGACGGATGCGTCGGGCGTATCCGGAGCGTCCATTTGTTCATAGCGCGCGAACGCCTCCAAACAATGGGTAATCGTGATGGCCTCATGGCTGCACCAGCCCTCGGATTTCAACGGGTGCTTAAAACAGGGTTCAGCGCGGAATACCTCATTCGCATCGCACGTGGACAGGATCTCAATCCCGCGCCGGACAGCCTCGCCGCGATCGCCGATGTTGATAAGGGAAGTAACGGCAAGCGCCGTATGAAGCGCATTGCCCCATCCGCCGCCGTCTTCACGACGTTCGAGGAGGCGTGCGCGGATCTGATCTTTTCGCGCTCCTTCATACGCACGTGCGAGCGCGTAGATCACGAGATGCTCCGATGGGTAGTATGCGGAAACGTACGAACCGCTCCGGATGACCTCATCCAGGTATGCGTCCAGGTTCGGCAGTCGGATGT
>CAYMPS010000082.1:0-5066 GCA_964392485.1 uncultured Gammaproteobacteria bacterium
ATCCGAACAGAACTACCGCTTTCTGCACGAGACGATCTCGAATGCGCTCGTTGCGGAGTACGGACACCAGGCCTTGGAATTCGTCATGAACAGCGTCTCGTTCTGGAACGGACGCATCGTGTCATCCGCATTCCATGACAGTCCGATCCGGGCGCTCCGCGGAGCGATCCTCCAGACGATCGCCAGTTTCATCAAAGTACACGACGGGCCGTTGAATGACGAGCGGTGCCAGCACCTCAACGCGAATGACGACATCACGAAGCCCGGGGGGACGGTTCGCATCGCCATCAACCTTCAAGACAAGACGAAGCTCGAACTCACGTGGACGTTTGAAGAAGGCACCTGGCGATTGCGCGACTTCAACAAGATGTAGCGTTCATTGCGCGAACGACGCACTCTACTCACAGGCCCCTGCTCTAAAAGCGGGGGTCTTTTCTTAATCGTCTGTTGTCTATCGTCTGTTGTCTGTTGATCTCTATGGAGAGCCGTCGGCGACAATAGGCCATAGACGATAGACGATAGACAACAGCCTACTTCATCACGCTGAATATGAGATTCGCGAACACCTCGCCCCCGTCCGTTGGAATGCGATCGTATAGCGCTTCTCCGAGCGCGGTTCTCCGTTCAGGATCGTAGACGAGATCAACGATATCCTGTTCCAGTTGATCTTCCCAATCCCGCTGATTCGTATCCTCCGTAATCACCGTATCCCCGAGAGCGTACGCGTTCACGACTTGAGGCGAGTTCGGAAGCGGCACGAGGATCGACGGCTTTTTGAGCGCCGCGAGTTCGGAGATCGCGCCGAAACCCGCGCGCGAGACAACGATGTCCGCGGCTGCGAGCGCCGTAATCATCTGATCTGCAAGGAATTCAAATGACACGTATCCGAAACGTCCGGACGGAATGCTGAACCGTTTTCCTTTTCCCATGAGGTGAATGAACTGAAGCTCCAGAGGGAGAGCGGGTTCAATCTTTGCGATCGCGCGGTTCAGCTGAACGGCGCCCGTTCCTCCTCCGGTCACGAGGAGAACCGGCCGGTTCGGATCGAGTCCGAAGTACCGGCAGGCGGATTCCCGCGAAGGGAGATCTTCGATCGAAAATCGCACGGGCGTTGGAATTTGATAGGAAACGACTTTTGCGCCGAAGGGCGCTCTCGGATAATCGAATGACGTCGTGACGTATCGACAGTGCTTGACCACGAGCCGGTTGCTGAGTATCGGCGTGTAATCAAGCTGATGCGCGATGCAGGAGATATTCCGCGAAGCCGCTTCGCGGATAACCGGAACGGCCGTGAATCCGCCGGCGGAAATGACGGCCTTCGGCGGATACGCATCGAGGATGCGGCTCGCGGATTTCAATGCTCGATAGTAGTCAAAGGGAATCGTTAAAAGCTTGAGCGATGCGTACCTCGGAAGCTTGGCGATCGGTACGGTATAGAAGAGGAACCCCTCGGCTTCGATCAGCTCCCGTTCCGGTCCATAATCCGTTCCCGCCCAAACGATTCCGAGATCGGGATCCGCCTCGCGCATCTTTTTGGCAACGGCGATGAGCGGCGTAACAGGACCGAGCGTACCGCCCCCTGTGAATAGAATATGCTTCATACGCGTTCAATGCGGTTTGCGCTGATCCTCCTGCTCACGGCCCCGACGATGCCCAACGCGGCAAAAATGCTCAGCGTGCTTGAATTTCCGTAACTGACGAAGGGGAGGGTCACGCCCGTAATCGGCATGAGTCCGGTCATGGATGCGACGTTGACGAACGCCTGAAATCCGATCCATATTCCGATGCCCATGGCCATGTAGCGTCCAAAGTCGTCCGGAGCTTCGCGCGCGATCATGAAGCACCTCCACACCAAACAGCCCAGCGCGATCAAGAAGAGGATGACGACGATGAATCCGAGCTCTTCCGCCATCACAGCGAAGATCGAATCCCCGTGCACCTCCGGGAGGTAGAGATATCTCTGACGCGATTGCCCGTACCCGAGGCCTAACAGCCCCCCGCTCCCGATCGCCAAGAACGCTTGATTGATGTGATAGCCGATCCCCTGCGGATCGAGCTCCGGATGCATGAACGTCATGATCCGCGCGGCGCGATACGGCGTGAGTTTTATGAGGATCCCCAACAGGGCGAGCACGCCGAATCCCGCGGTGATGAACCAAGCGAGCGGAGCGCCCGCGGAAAAATACAAAAGCATCGCCGTTGCCGCGATCACGAACATGGATCCCGTGTCCGGCTGGACGATGAGGAGAAAGACGATCAGCGCGAGCGCGCCGAAAAAAGAGAACGCGCCTTCTTTCGTCATCCCCTCTCTCCGTCCCTTCTTGGCCAGCCACGCGGAAATGTAAATGAGGAATGTTATTTTGACGAATTCGGAAGGCTGAATTTGAAAGCCCAAAATTTTAACCCATGATGAGGAACCGCCGACCGTATGGCCCAATCCCGGGATGAATACGAGCAGGAGCAGTACGATGGACGCGATGAGCGCGGGAAAAGCCAAAGGCTGCAATTTCCGATAGTCGATGTGCGATATCAAAACGAATGCGATCACGCCGGGGATCAATCCGATGAGAATTTGCCTGCGCAGGAAATAGAGCGGGTCACTGAAATATTGGAACGAAACGGGTCCCGACGCCGAAAGGAGCACGATGAGTCCGAATATCGAAAGACCGGCCAAGAGGCCGATGAGAATTTTGTCGATGGGCTTGTTCGTGCGGCGGGGCATTTTTTACGATTGTTACATAACTTAATGGTTTCATTGTTGTATTGCTGATTTGTTAAATTGTTAACGATGCGCGTTACGGAAAAATCGCTTAAACTATGTAGTAATTCAACAATTCAACAATCTTCTGCACGACTATCTAACCGCCCGCCAATCTCGTCGGATCAATGAGCGCGAGCACCACGCCGATCGAGGCGACCATGATGGATATGATCCACGTGCGCATGACGATTTGGGATTCCTGCCATCCGATCGCTTCCAGATGGTGGTGGAGCGGAGATGATCTGAAGAACTTGCGCTTGAAAACCTTTTTGGAAAAAACCTGAACGATGACGGATAAGGATTCGATAACGAACGGCAGAGCGATAATGGGAAGGAGGAGCGCCGTATTCGTCAGCATGGCAACGGCCGCAAGGACCGTGCCGAGCGCCATAGCGCCCGTATCCCCCATGAATACCGATGCCCGCGGTACGTTAAACCATAAAAACGCGAGCAGTGCTCCGAGGATCGCCAGGCAGAACGCAGCGAGATCAACCCTCCCCTGGAACAGGGAGATGATCGCCATGGCTCCGAAGGATGTCATGAACGTCCCGCCGGCCAATCCGTCGAGGCCGTCCGTCTCATTCGCGCTGAACGATGTCGCAACCACGATCAGTACGAAAACGGGGACGTACCACCAACCGATGTTAAACGTCCCCATGAACGGGATGTGAATGAAGTCGAATTCGAGGCGCGAGAAGAACCAGTACGCTCCAACCGAAGCGATGGCCGCATAGGAAATGAGCCTCGCGCGCATGCGCAAGCCGCCCCCGTGCGGACCGATCCTTCGCGCATTCAGATAGTCATCCAGCAGGCCGATGAGCCCGGCGGAGAGGAGGATGCCAAGCGGGAGGCGCGTCTGCGCTCTGGAAAGGAATGAGAGCGTACAGAGCGGTTCGAAATCAAAAAAGCAAGCTCCGCGATAGGCGAGCATCAAAAAGAACACCGTTCCCCAAATGACCAGTCCACCCATGCTGGGCGTCCCCGCTTTTGCCGCATGGAGCTTCGCCGCGATCGGTGCTGTTTTGGAATCACGAATCGTTTTCCCGCATTTCCAGCGCTTGAGTGCGGTAATCCAAATCGGCATGGCGATGAACGCGACGAGGAAGCCCGTCGCAAAAATCATGACGAGACGTGCGACGTGGTAGGATTCGAGAAAATTCATACGTGATGACCGGTTAACTATTGACGGAAGCGATGTAAAAAGCGCCGATCATGATGAGGACGGTGAACACCGTTGCCGCAAACAGGAGGATACGACTTGCTATTTTATCATGTCTGTACAAGCGGAACGAGCCGATGAGATTCAGTAAGACGATGACGAGCGCCGCGAGGACGAAAACGAGGAACCATGCCCAATGCTGTACTTCGTCGATTCCGAGGTAGAGGTTGTAATGAAAAATGAGGAGTCCGTTCTCAAGACCCGCGGGGATCACCTTCCACAAAAAATAGAATGACCCCGTAATAAAAATGAGCAGGGTGCCGATGGATTGCCACTTAAACCATCGGTCATCCCAAGCGATTTCAAACGAGAATCTCCATTCTCCGATATTCATACGTTAGCATTTAGCGTTTGGCGACACCCGTTCACTCATACATTCACAATTTCCCGAACTTCCGGGACCATGCTCTCGACCGTGTCACCGACGATCGCATGTAAGGTTTGATCCGCCATGGGGCACCCGACGCACATGCCGAGCAATCGAACGGTGAGCGTACCGGTCTCCATGTTGAAGTCAACGGCTTCAACACCGCCCTCGTGCTTTGAGAGGGGTCCTCGCACGATCTCGAGCGCCGCTTCGACGTCACTGAGAATGTCTCGTTTGGTCCTATCGTTCATTTCTCCGTTAAATAATCTGCGCCCGATCGCATAAAGAGACGCCCGCAGCCGATAGCCAAAAGCCAAGCGCCCTCCTATCCTAATCCTCAATAGTCGGCTTGACAAGTAAATTAAACTAAACTATGATCACGACCACAATAAGATAATGACTCTATGGCACACAAAAAAGCAGGCGGTTCCACAAGTAATATCCACGATTCGCAAGGGCAGCGTTTGGGCGTAAAGAAATACGCCGGCGAGCATGCGAAAACGGGGAACATCCTCGTCCGTCAACGAGGCACGAAGATTCGTCCGGGATTGAACGTCCGCGTCGGAAAGGATGATACGCTGTTCGCGGTCGCATCCGGCATCGTCAAATACACTACGCGCCGCGTTACGGCGTACACGGGCAAAATCAAGCACGTCAAATTCGCGAACGTGATGCCGATGAAGTAAGGCGACTTCAAAAATATAAAATCACCCTTGACT
>CAYMPS010000083.1:0-4959 GCA_964392485.1 uncultured Gammaproteobacteria bacterium
GCAGAACGTGTCAAACAAGGCTTACAAGTGGTGCATTGAAAACTTGAATTTTCAGATTCCGGTCCATTGTCTATCGTTTTTCGTTGCAGGCGTTTCCGGATATTCGGCATAAACAAACATCCCTCTGTTGAGGGATGTTTGTTTGCCCGAACCAAACGATAAGCCGAATTTTGTCTCCCCGGAAGCCCGGAGGCAGAAGGGGATGACGATCATCATATAGCTAAGTGCGTTCGTTTATCGTCAGGATATCGTGGCTACATCCGATCCCAACTCACGAGCGTGGCTCATGGGCTTAGATCGGTCGTCGGAGTTATGAGTTACTCCGACGATCACGAGGTTAAAGGGGAGCGAGACTCCCGTTGAAGGCTCAATACCAGCGGACGATATCGGCTTGGCCCGCCAGCGTGTCGAGGAGACGATGAAGCTCCATTATGATGTTTGTGAGGAGCTGGTAGACCTGTTCGTAGTCGTCGAAGCCGGCATCCTTTCCGAACTTCTCGAAGAACAGCTGTTCGTCCATATGTGCGTCCTTCTTGCGATCCGATGTTTGGGCGCGTTCATCGAACCATGTTTGGAGTTCAGAGCGCCTGTTCTCTTTGAGCAGGTATTCGGCGAAGACGATGGATTGCTGGCACTGTTTTACGTAACGCACATGACTGAGAATTTGCTTGAACGTGTGCTCAAGCGCTTCTTCATCCGATTTTGCCCAAGAAGGTCTCTCCCAAACCCAGGGTTCGAGCTGACCGCGCGTCGTTCCTTCCGGGAGTTCCGCAACAATCTCCTCCGTGCCCATCCGTATTCGAATGCGTTCCATGAATGTCGGATTAAGGTAGTGGCGCTTGAATCCGTTGAGCACATGGGTCCAGATTCTTCCTTGCGGATCCATGAAGAGGTTCATGTTTGCTGACATCCCTGGATGTTCCGCATAGCCGGTGATGTACTCGTGCCAAAGCTCCATCATTTGGAACGCTTGCGTACGGAATTCCCTGATCGCCTTGATGAAGTCATCCACGGTGAAGTCTTGTTTTTGTGAAGGTTCGTTTTTCATTGTATCCTCCGTGTCCGGTGGTGTAGATGTTCAACCAGCATCCTATTAATAAATGCTTGGTTGACATGAAAAAGTGCGTTTTATTTAAAAAGAACGATAGCATATAAATCTAATTTTGTCAAGTGTTTTTGACTTTTGTTTTTTGCTTAAATTAGTTTTTTGCTTAAATTAGCAAAATAATCTCAAACACAAACATCCCTCTGTTGAGGGATGTTTGTTTGCCCGAACCAAACGATAAGCCGAATTTTGTCTCCCCGGAAGCCCGGTGGGCAAAAGGGGATGACGATCATCTATCTTGGCTTGATGTTGCCACCAAGCTCAGTGCGAGCTACCAGTCGCCCGACTTGCGTCGAACTCTTGCTCTTGCACCGGAGAGGGTTTACCACTGACGCTGTTACCAGCGCCAGAGATGCGTAGCAGATTCTCATTGACCGAAGTCTCCGAGAACCACACCGCATCACTTTTCACGTTTCTCCCGACCGAAGTCGGAATAGTATGGTCTCTGTGGCACTTTCCCTGGGTTTACGAACGAACATCCGGTCGCGAGACGTATATGCGATGATCTCTCGTTGCGTGAGCAACGCGTTGCAGACAAATGTCCCAACTTGAAATCAAGGATAGTATTTACGTCCCACGCGTCCTTCCGCTCTCTTCGCTATATCCCGGCCGCCGTTAACGGCTCTCCATGAAATGAACATTGCTGATCATAACGGTGTTCGGACTTTCCTCCCCCCTTGGCTTTTTAGGGCCTCGGAAGGCGATCGCCTGTTTGACTCGAGCTTGCATAATGTAACGTATTTTTGTCTTTCTGTCAAGGCGGCACTTAGCTTTTAGCCTTTACCTATTGGCCTTTAGGTCTCTCGAAGCAACGACACGCTCAGGAAGAAAGCTAAAAGCTAATGGCTAAAAGCTAAAAGCTATCCTGAAACGTGACGTTCCGCTGTTTCGATGGTAAAATTGTTTAGATTTTTATCGTCACAAACGCTATGAAAAAATGGCTCCTCATCATCACTCCGCTCGTTCTGCTCGCGATGTTCGGTGTCTGGTTCTGGTCCCTCGCATCCGTGCCGGATGAAGATGCGAGATCCGTCACACTGACGGTGGAAGAAACGGGCGTGCACGTCCGCCAACCGGGATTAACGAACTGGGAAGCGGCGAAGAGCGGCATGGAGATCGGGGAGGGGTGGAGCGTGCGTACGGATAAAAGCGGACTCGCGACGATCGAGTTTTTCGGCCAGGGGGAAAGCCGGATGGGCCATCAGACGGAGGTGGCGATTACGGCGGCCATGGTTGATGAGTTGAATCCCTCCAGTGCGAATATCGAAGTGGAGGTGGGCGCGGGGCGCGTGTGGTCGCGGGTTCTCAAGCTTTTTGATTTGGACAGCTCCTATTCCGTCCGTACGTCTGCGGTTGTCGCGACGGTGCGCGGAACGGCATTCGATGTAACGGCGAACGCGGACGGCTCATCTGAAATTATCGTTAATGAATCGGCGGTGGATGTTCAGCCTGCGGGGGATACGGCAGAGGAACCGTCGGCGGCGATCGCGGAAGGATTTGCGCTCTCTTTCGGCGCGGACGGGAGGATGGGCGAAGCGCGTGAAATATCGGATGACATGAAACGCGATGATTGGTATCGGAGGAATACGGAGTCCGATGAAGCATTCGCGGCCCGGGAGCGCGAACAGCGCTTGAAGGCCCTCCGGAGCCTGGATGGTCCGCGGACGGACAGTATCGTAAGCGGCATGGCCAAACTCTCCGAGCAAATGCACTTGGCCTTAAACAAGGGGAATGAACGGGAAATACTCGCTCAGCGCTACCTCGCAAGGCGCTACCTGCACCTCATCGATCTCGTAGAGCAGGGTAAAGCCGGTATGGCTGCGCAGGAGTTCGCGAAGCTCGAAAACTACATTCGAACGGAGCTTCGGGGGCCGGAGTCGGAAGCGGAGCGCCAACGCATCCGCGCGGCGTTGAAGCGCATATCGTTCCTCGTGGAAGATGCGGATCCGGATTCGCCGCTCTTCGCATTCAAACAGCGCATCGAAAATCTTACGGAAGCGCTCACGGAATCCAATGAAGGGTCCGCAGTCTTCGTTCGCTTGCTCGCCCTCGACGCCCGCCTCGACGAGGTGCGGCGCCTGCTCTCGCACCAGTCATATGATGAAGCGGGGATGACGCTCGATGGCGTAAAGAACGGGATCGAAAACGTCATCCGAGAAGTCAAACCCGTGCTCCCGCGCTTGACGAGCGACGAGCGGCGCACGATTCACGGAAAGATTTCCGCGGTCACCGCGCGCGAAAAGGCCATGCGCAAACGGTTGGAAGCGGCGCTCGCACCGGTGGAAGAAACGGCGACGTCAACGGAAGACGGGATTGAGGATCGGGCGAACGGCGATGATCCGTCAACGGAACCCGCTCCGGTCGTCACGCCTCCGGATGAACCTCCAACGGTTGAGCCGCCCGTTGATCACCGGGCGTTCGAGAGCATTTCCGTTTCCATTCAGCCGAATCCGTTGAAGGTCGGAGAAACGGCGAATCTGACGGTCATCGCCCGCCGTGCGGATGGGAGCGAGGTGAATGTTTCGACCCTGTCGACGTTTGAAATTCAGCATCCGATCGGGACGTTAAACGGACCGAGGATTACGGCGACGCGTGTTGGAAACACGATGATAACGGCACGCTATGAAGACGACGGGTACACGCATTCCGCGAGCGTGTCGATCAACGTGGAGAGCGAGGTCGTCCTTGAGTCGCTTCGGATCACATCGAGCGCCGGCACGAGCTTGAGCCCGGGCCAAGGAACGAACTTGATCGCCGAAGCCGTGTACAGCAACGCGTATTCGAAGGTCGTGACAGCACAGACGAGTTTCGTCCTCGCATCGGGAATCGGATCCGTGAGCGACGCAACGTATGATCCGGGGAAGGATCAAGCGGGAGAGGCCATGATTACAGGGACGTTTACGGAGAACGGCGCTACGGTTGAAGGTGCGGTATCTCTGACGATTGGGAGGTAGTGTACGGGGTACATCGTTCGCGAGCGATCGTGCCGAGTGAATGAGTGCATGAGCGGCTATGAAACGAAAGACGTTGTCAAAAAATGTTGTGAATTCCGTAAAGCGCCCGCTCATCATCGGATTGAGCGTTGCGCTTTTTGGGGTACTCGCCATGCTCTCCGGGGCGCTTTCTTCATGGAGTCATCGGGCCACGGATCGATTGTTTTTGAATGCGGAGCCTGATCCGTCCATCCTCGTCGTTGCAATTGATGATGCATCCATCGCGCGTCTCGGACGATGGCCATGGGATCGATCCGTGCACGCGGACATTATTCGGAAGCTCTCAAGCGCCGGTGCGCGCGTCATCGGATACGATGTCAATTTTCCGGAGCCGCAAGATGCGGAAAACGATAACGAACTCGCCGCCGCGATCATCAAAGCGGGGAACGTGGTGCTTCCGACGGAGCTCGAACTCATTCGGGAGCCGTTCAGTTTGACGTACGATCAGGAGCGCACGCTCAAATCCATCTCCACGATTGCGAGTGCGGCCAAGCGCACGGGCCATTCGAATACGCCGCCGGATGAAGACGGCATCGTTCGCCGCATTCCGATTCGCGTGGAGGATCCGGACGGCGGCGGAGTGATTCATGCGTTCGGGTACGAGATTGCCAAACTTGCGGATTCGAGCGTGGATGTGAACGAGGCGCCGCGCGACCGGTTCGATCAAATCATCATCCACTACCCCGGACCGCCGCTTACGACGTTCGAGACGGTCTCTGCCGCAGATGTTTTTCAGGGGAACGTTCAATCGGAAAGCGTCAAAGGGAAGGTCGTCATTGTGGGAAGTACGGCGCCGGATCTGCATGATGAGCAGCTCGTCCCCACGTCCGCGGGCACGCCCATGAGCGGCGTGGAAGTGCA
>CAYMPS010000084.1:0-4839 GCA_964392485.1 uncultured Gammaproteobacteria bacterium
TCCGTCAATGGTGATGAAGAATCCTTTTTGCATGCGGTGATCGTATCCTTTCGAGGCAGAATCGTAAAGATTTGTCGTAGGGGCGCACAGTAGGGACGCACAGCCGTGCGTCCCTACAGGTGCCACGGTCGTATCATGCGTCAAGCGCGCGCCCCTGCATAAGGATTGCCCCCTGTGATGATTCAAAACCCTTTCGGTTTTGCGCCGAGCGTGGAGTGTCCTTCCTCGCTTCCGCTCAAGTCCACCTTGATGATTTCCGCAAGGAGGGGATGCGTCGCTTTGAGCGTCCGCCAGGTTTCCTGGGCGATTTTTCGATATGAGGGGTGGCCCTTTTTGCCGGATCGGAGGGTGATGAAATGGCAAAGCTCGCGCACGTTCCAGGTCATGATGAGACGTCGTCGGTAAGCCATGGGCACGATGTACTCCGCTTCGTTGTCATGCCCCGCGCGGCAGAGTTCGCGGTAGAGCGCTGCGGCTTCGTCCATCACTTTTCGGTATTCGTCGGCCAGGCCAACGGTTTCAACTTCTTCGGAAATAATATAACCGAGGTCCACGCCCAGGGACTGGTTCAACTGCGTGCACATCCGGTGGCGCTGGACATCGCGCCAGGCTCCGTAGTCCATCACGATCTCATGCTGGAACACGGCATGCTCGAATTCCCGCGGGAGTTGATCGTGCTCTCCGCGGTTCGCTACAGCCTGTCGAATCACGCGTTCGACCGTTTCCGGTTCGCTCATGAGCTTCTTCTGAATGGCCGCGAGCGGCAAGCGCGAATGCTTGGCAAGGAGCGCCGTTGCGATGCGCGCCTCCGCGTACTCGTCATCCCTCACGATGACCACGGGTCGTTCCATGGTCGCCTGCGGCCCGGCTGATTCAATATCCGTTCCTTCGAGCACTTCCTTCCCAAGCTCTTTCAGCTGGTTCGGGAGCGACGCGATGTAGTCGTTGTGCTCCGCGTACTTCAGGAGCGTGGGGAAGAGTCGATTTCGAAGAGCTTCATCCGGCATTTCACCTTCGTTGGATCGGAGGTGGTGCAGGAGCTCGTTCGCGAGCGCATGCGCCTCTTCATGCGGGGAGGATGCGAGCTTCGTAATCGTGAGGCCCCATTCGCGCGCGCCGCAGGTCATGCCGAGCTTGCCGGTGGCGGCCGCCGGTAAACAGGCGCGGGCCACGTCGCATACGCGCGCTTTCGTGACGGCCGCATAGGCCCTGGGCGGCAGGTCCGCGGGTTGGGGGAACCGTTCGAGCATGAGCGGCTTCACGCGCTCCTGGATGTGATCGTAGAGTCCGTAGAGCCGGTCAAAGAAGTCGGAGACCGTTGTTCCGAGCGGACCTTCGCGAAGCGAGGTTGGTAAAAAGACTCTGTTCCTCGTAAACACCACGTATCGCGTGGATTTTTCCGTGTAGCTCGCGAGCCGTCCGTCTTCCAGTATCTTGATGATGATCTGACTCACGTTCTCCATGGCAACCGAAGCGACGGCATGCTCGGCCACGGAGCCGTGGCCGTAACCGACGACCCACTTCTCATGAAATTCAGCGGCTTTCTCCAATGAAACATCAAGAACGTTCTGATCGAACGGCGTGTCCGAGCGCGAGCACTTGGCAATGGCCACGGCCACCTGTTCGGGCGTGGGAACGATCGTCTCGCTCGTTCCGTCCGCGAATTCAAACGTGAGGCGTGAGAGCGGATACACGCGCCGCGCATCCGGGTCGCGTTCTTTGAGGCTGCGCTTGGATTCCGTTTGTTGCTGATCGAGCATAGAGTGAGAAAATGAAATGCGGAATTCGGAATGGCATAGAGAAAGGGTGGAGCATGGTCACAGATGCGAAAGATCCGCGAACACGCTCCACCCCTCCCTGATAGATTTTTTGTTTCGAGTTTTTGTTCGTGACCAATTTATACACCACCGTCGCCATGTCCGCCAGTGGAACCGAATCCTCCTCTGTTTTCGGCATTTGGAGCGCCTTCTTCGAACGTCAGTTTCGGTCGGTGGATAACCATGGCCTGGGCCACGCGGCTTCCGGATTTGATCTCCACATCTTCCGTCCCGGAGTTCAGGACCGAAATCAGCACTTCGTCCTCCGGTCCGCAGTAGTCCGAATCAATGACGCCGACGCCGTTTGCCAGGATCACGCCGAACTTCCGGAACGTGCTTGATCGGGCCAGGATGAGCAGGGCATGGTCCTCCGGAATGCAAAATACGAGGCCGGTTCGCAAGAGCGCCTGCGATCCCGCGGGCACGGCCACGTCCTCAATCGTTGTGAGATCGAACGCCGCGGAGCCGGGCGTCCCGTATGCCGGAACCACGGCGCGCGGATCGGTTTTGGTGATGCGGAGGTTCATAGGGAGCGATTGTTCATGGTTTCTTTGTTATCGGTGTTCATCGCCAAAGACAGAGATTGAGAATAATTGCTAAATTGTTGGACGGCCTTTTCATGCAGTCGGCTGTTTCAGCAATATAACAATTCAATAGTTAAACAATGGAGCCATGGAACAACGGAACCATTCTATTTCTTCGGAATTCCGAGTTCCGCCATAATTTCGTCAATCTTTTGTTCGTACTCCTCGCGCGATCCTTCGTTCATGATCGTGTAGTTCGCGTACGCCATCACTTCCGGGATCGTGACTTCCGTCGGCGCTTCTTCAACTTTCTGAAACTTTTCCCACGTAAGTTCCGAATCATCCGTTTTTTCATGCCGCTTCGTCTGCCGCTCAAAGCGAATTTTCGGGTCTGCGTTCACGGCAATGATCTTGAAGCTCGGGAGCGCCCGAAATGCGGCCAGGTCTTCCACTCTGCGAATGCCGTCGATGAGAACGATCGGTTCCTTGCTCGTGAGTGCATCAGAGGCAACGGCATGCGACATGATATCTTCCCCGAATTCCTTGCGCAGGATAACGGAGAGCTTAATCATGTTCTCGCGCGATTTTTCAAGGGAAAGTTTTTTGATGATGTGCGTCAGGCTGTCGCTGAACTTGATGTGTTCACCTCCGTAATGCTTAAGGATGTATTCCGATGCGTAGCTTTTGCCGGAGCCGGGAGTTCCGACGAGGCCGATGAGGTGGGTTGGAGGCATAGGCGCGTCAAGTATCGTTTAGCGGTTCTTTAAATATCTCAATGAGTCTCGCATCCCATTCTTTGTTCGGCTGGTACCTGACGAGTTCAACGCCGCCCGCGTTGAGCGCTTCTTCCGTTGAGAGCGTGTTCGCGTATACGGCTCCGATAACGACCTTCTTGATGCCCGCCATGATGATTTTTTTTACGCACTGGTAGCAGGGGCTGAACGTGGTGTAGAGGGTCGCGCCTTCCGTGGAGATGCCGCCCACGGCCGCGACCTGCAGAATCGCATTTTCTTCACCGTGAAGCGTGCGGATGCAATGGCCTTCCTCCATGAGGTGTCCGGCAGGGCCGTCGCAGTGGGGGAGTCCGGGAGGGGCTCCGTTATATCCCGTGGCGATGATACGGTTGTTTTTGACGAGGACCGCGCCTGCTCGCAGGCGGTCGCAAGTTGAGCGGGTGGCCACGATCCTGGCCAGGGCCATGAAGTAGTCGTCCCACGGTGGTCGGAAGTATTCCATAGGCGGTTGGAGTTTTTAGATATTAATCGTGCTTCAGAATAGTATGGGGGCAGGGGAGCGTCAAAGCGGGGAGGAGGGATGAGGATGAAGGATGAGGGATGGGGGCTTTCCCTTCCCCTAAAAAAATCGAGCCGCTCTTCCTGCAAGGGGTGCAGGTTGAGCGGCTCGGAGGCGCCTTGGCGCATGTGTCATTTTTCCGCCTCCACGAACGTGTAGTGGATGATGACGTCGAGCCCGGCCACGCGTTCGATTTCCCGGTCCTTGATGCTCTCGCTTAGAGGCACGAAGAGGCTGAAGGCGGGAGCACGGAGCGAGAGCCATTCCGCGGGATGCGTTTCGAATGAGGCTTTGTACCTACCGATGAATCCTCTGTTGGAGCCAAAGACACTTCCGTCGTAGATGAGCGCCAGCTCATGCGTGAATCCAAGACTGTTGAAGATGTTCCAGTCGTGCCGTACGCCGGCACACGGAAGCGCACCGTTATTGCTCGCCGGACCTTTTGTGGCGAAGATGTAATTCATCTCCACGAACGGATTGACGGCATGATCGCCGACATTAAGAGGTACCGAGAATTTAATGAAGGCGTACGCACCGTCTCCAATCGGTTCATGGCTGAACTGCTGTGTGAGGTCGATGTAGTAGGCTCCGACCAGCACGTTTTCTCCGGCCCAGCCGAATCCGTAGTCAATTTCTCTTCCAAAGTTTTTTCTCGCCCGGAAGTCCGTGGAATACCATACATCCGCCCAAAGGCCGGAGGGAAGCGTCCACCAGAAGTCGCCTTGGATGACCGGCTCGTCGTGGGCCACGGCTCCACTAAACGAGGGTATGTACTTGTTTCGGACGCCAGTCGTTGCGTCGAGCGAAACCTGCGCGGTCGCTTGTGAGGCGAATGCCGTCAGCGCGCATGCGATGAGAAAGGAACAAGTCGCTCTTTTCACTGGAACCTCCTTATTTCCCCGTCAAAGGGAAGGGGAATTATTACCATATTTTTTGTAAAACGTCAAGAATTTGGCGAGTAGTGGGGGGGGGGGGGGGGGGGGGGGGGGGGGAGGAGTGGGGGGGGGGGTGGGGGAAAAGAAAAAAAACGCAACCCCCCCCACACCCCCCACACCCCCCCCACAAAAACCAACCCCCCAACCCCCCCCCCACACCACCCACAAGGCCGACAATATCGTGCGATCAACCTTGCAGCGTACCGTGGTCGCAAAACAAGCACAAGGCCGACAATAGCGTGTGATTAACCTTGCAGCGTAGCGTGGTCG
>CAYMPS010000085.1:0-4819 GCA_964392485.1 uncultured Gammaproteobacteria bacterium
AAAAACGGAAAAGGTTCATCCGTCAGATCAATATCTTTCATGTTCGCATTTCCTCTTACCGGGGCGGGGCAAGGCCCCGCCCCTACACCTTCCTGGATGTTTGAGATGCGAATGATGCCGCGCAGGTGATCGGAACGGAATCGGGTTGTGATTTTGAATATTGGCGTTTTTGTCGGGGACCGTCATCGTGCGGTAAGGGCATGGCGCGCCATGCTTCTACGCCCTTCCTGGACATCTGTAACGTGAACGATACCGTGCGGATAGTGTGGATAATATCAACAACCGTATGCGCGCTCCTGTGCGCTTACGGAGCGCGCGACGGCCTGATATGATGATTGCCGTATGAAAAAGCATGTCCTCGTCCTCGATGTCGGGACCACCGGCGTCAAAGCATTCGTCTTTGATTCCGGACTTGCCCAAATCGCCAAAGCATATGAGAAATATCCGATCCGTTCAAAAAAGAAGGGGTGGGTGGAACAGGATCCGAATCAGATCCTCTCAGCGAGTATCAACGTCTTGAAAGAAGCGGTGAAGAAGAGCAAGGTGCCGAAAAGCTCGATCAAGAGTTTTGGAATGACGAACCAACGAGAGACCACGATCCTGTGGGATAGAGGAACGGGGAAGCCCGTGTACCCGGCGATCGTGTGGCAGGACACGCGAACGAAAACGTTCTGCGCGTCGCTGAAGCGAAAATGGGAGAAGAGCATTCGTTCGAAGACCGGGCTGGTGCTTGATCCGTATTTTTCAGCGACGAAGGTCCGATGGATTCTGAAGAACGTCCCAAAGGCCCGTGAGCTCGCGTCCGAAAAGAAGCTCGCATTCGGAACCGTGGATACGTGGCTCGCCTGGCACTTGTGCGAAAGCCGTCCGCACGTGACGGATCAGACGAATGCCTCACGAACGCTCCTGATGAACGTCAAGACGAAGAAATGGGACGGAGATCTGCTAAAACTCTTTGACGTCCCCGCCTCAATCCTTCCGGCCATTCAAACCTCATCATCGAATTTCGGCGTGCTAAAAAAGGGAATTCTCGGCATTCCCCTGCCTCTCACAGCGATCGTCGGAGACCAGCAGTCCAGTTTTTACGCGGCAACGCAAACAACGACGAAGAAAGGACCGGTTACGAAAATCACCTACGGGACAGGCGTGTTCGTGATGCAAACCGTCGGACGGACGTTCAAGACGCGCGATCCGTTCTTCACGACACTCGTGCCGAAAGGGAGAGGATCGGAATTCGCGCTTGAGGCCAAAATCTGCGTGAGCGGTCCGGATGTTGAGAAGCGGCTCGGGAAACCGGAGGAGCTTCGCGCGTATTTCTACAAGCTCGCAAAGCAGACGGACGCGTATGTCAAAAAGCTCCCCGTGAAGCCGAAAGAAATCATCATCGACGGCGGGAGCGCCCGTGACGGGCTCATTCTTGCGATTCAAGAGGAGATTTCCGGCATTTCGACGCAACCCCTTATCATGTACGACGGAACGGCCCTGGGGACAGCGATGCTGCAATTTGAATAGTAGCCTCTCGTGCTTGACAGAATCTAAAATTCGCTATAGTGTTTTGTATCGGCCCTGAACAAAGGAGTGACGAATGCGCTTGGAACTGAAAGGCGAATTCGGAAGCGATGGATCAGAGTCTTTATCTGAAGCGATGAATATCATTTCAGAAGCGGCGCGTGCGGCGAAAGGACGGGCCCTTCGATACGATGCGACGAACAGGGTGTACATTCAACTTCCCGAAATCGGAACCATAGCGGTCACCGCAACCGTTCGCGATGCGTATGACATCGCACGGGATTATTTCCTCGAAACAGAGGGATCCATCCCCGACTTTCTCAGATGATCCGGTTCGCCCTACTCCAATCCGAGGGCGTTCCGGATCTTTTCTATTCGAGGGTCGGTCGAATCTTTCGGCTCCAACAAATCTTCTTTGGTCACGCCCGCCTTTTTAAGATCATCGATACGTTCAGAAAGCGACTTTCGCGCATTGCGAAAATCATCCGGCGTACGACTTGTTGACGGCATCATTCCGACCATCTCAAGAATCCGACTCGGTGTCCGCTCAATCTCTTTCGAACTCAAACGACTTTTTTTTACACCCTCATGACCAAGCTTTGAACCCGTTCGGCGCGATGAAGAAGGCGGCTGTTCAATCGCATCATGAAACGCTTCCCGAACGAAATCAGGCATCTGCTCTTCCAGCATATTCATGACCGCGTTTACACCGCGCGTCTTTCGTACCTTATCGCTTCTATTAAGATTATCCTCTGCCGTCATTTCCGCTCGGATGATGTCTCGCACGCTGTTTTCGGGAATGATCGCAAACGTCACAGGCTTTCCTTGCATTTTTACAAACCCGTCCGCCACCTTCTCCTCCGTTGACTCTCTTGAATACGCGTCAAAGATTGCGAGCGTTTTTAATTGTAAATCAACAATCTGAGCGCCAATCGTCAATCGAACGTCGATTTTATCTTTCATATCTTCGGCGAGCGTTGCCACGCTTGCGCTCACGACATGATCCTTTCCATTCTTTCGTGCACGCTTGCGAATGAGCGCGGCGATGAGGTGCTCCGCTTTCTTTCCAAGCGATGGTATGGCGAGGTACAGCTGTTCGGCATGTTGCTCCAACGCATCCAATCTGGCATTTCGGGTCGCATCATCCGGTTCGCGAAGCGCACGGCGAATATCAAGATCAATTTGCGCAAGCGCCGCATCCGTCTGATTCGCATAATCTCCTATTTCCGATTTAAATCTCCAATAACCGGCCGCTGCTTTACCATACTCTTCAATTGCATTACGTTCTATTTCATCAAACGTTTCTTTTCTGGGAAACGCTTCGTAAATTTCATAGCGTTCTTTTCTCTCAAGATCCATCACGCGCTTTCCCATTTGTGTTGCGCGCTGTTCAAGGAAGACGAGTTCCGCCACCTGCAATTTATTCGCTTCTTCATGTAAGAGGCTCGCCTCAAGATAATCAAGTTCGTAACCCGGATCTTCGGGGTAATGTTCATTAAATTCTTCTCTGATCTCTACGAAATCCTGCTGATTAAGCCTCCTCTTCAAATAATCTTTAAACACGCTCCGCATCCCAACCTCACGTTTATCTATGAACGAAGGGATATTTGATGGCATTTGTTCCAATGCGGACATGGCTGTCATAGACGATAATTATAGCAACATTGCTCGATAAATCAGAATCGATGGTATACGCCGATCGTTTCTTAATATATTCGCGTATCCGTCTTTTTTAAGCAGTTTAACGAGCCCTTTTTACGAAGGAATAAATGGCCAAAAAAATTCTTTTTATTTTTTCTTCATTTTTTATTTCTAAGCTTCCGTACGACATCAATTTTATGTGTTATAGTAACTGATGGAATGACATGCGCACCTAAAGGTCGAACGCATGCTAAAAAATTCAACATCATCAACTCTATGAACAAATTAACTCCCTTGGATTGGATCGCTCTCATTCTGCTCGCCGTTGGCGGGTTGAACTGGGGCTTGGTCGGAATCTTAAATTTCGATCTCGTCGCGACCATCTTTGGCGACATGTCGCTGTTGTCCCGCATCGTTTACGGTGTCGTGGGCGCATCCGCGATATACATGCTCGCCATTTCTCCAAAACTTAGGAAGTAATCCTCTTGCAAAAAAAACCGGCACGTCACATCGCCGGTTTTTGGCGTTTATAATACAAACGGCATGATCGAAATATTTATCGATGATAGACGCCTACTGCCTCACAGATATTCGTATACCCGTCTTTTTTAAGCAGTTTAACGAGTCCCTTATTTATCTCCCCGATGAGCTGGGGACCTTCGTAGATCATGCCCGTGATGAGCTGGACCAGCGACGCGCCGCATTTGATCTTCTCATACGCATCTTCGGCGCTGAACACGCCGCCGGACCCGATGATGACGTACTTCCCGTTCGTCGTTTTATACAAATGCGAAATCAATTCATTGACCGCGCCTTCGATCGGCTTCCCGCTGACTCCTCCGGTTGTGATCTTCTTCGCTTTCAATTCATCCTGATTGATCGTGGGGCGATCATACTGCTTCGTGAGATTCGACAGGACGAAACCGTGAATACGGTGCTCGTCCGCCACGCGCACGATGTCATCCACCACTTCCTTGGCCATGTCCACGGAGAGTTTCACAAAGATGGGTTTCTCCGTTTTAATTTTATCCAATGCATCAAATAGTTGATCCAGCGCTTCCGGGCGATGGAACAGCTGGCCGCCGTACGCATTCGGACAGCTCACGTTGATCGTGTAGTAGTCCCCGACGTCCAGACAGTCTTTGAGACCCTTCGCGTAATCCTTGATCCCCGCCTCGTCATCCGCCGTCTCTTTGCAGTTCGTTTTGGCGATGGAGATGCCGATGGGAAAGTGTGGCGCGGGGGCGCGTAGCGCGGAACTCAATCGAGCGCATACGGCTTCAGCGCCGTCGTTGTTCAGGCCGTAGTTGACCACGATGCCGCGGGATTTCGGAAGTCGCCACAATCGCTTTCCCTTATTCCCCTTGCTCGGCATGGCCGTCAACGATCCTATTTCCTCAAACCCAAACCCAACCGCAGGCATGATCTCTGTAAGTACGCCGTTCTTATCGAACCCGGCCGAAAGTCCGATGGGATTCTCAAATGCGATACCGAGCACTTCTTGCTCCAGCATGGGATGCTTGTATTTGAATAGAAACGATGCGCACTTTCGCATGAACGCGCTCGATCCGAGCATCGCTCCAAACCGAACGAAATCATCATGAACCCGTTCGGGATCCATGAGGAACAGGATGGGTTTCAGGAGATATCTATACTTCCAATGGATGAT
>CAYMPS010000086.1:0-4795 GCA_964392485.1 uncultured Gammaproteobacteria bacterium
CACTGGCGGATGCCTGAATCGTGACCGTGTCGGAAATCGCGGCTCCGTCAGACGGGGATGTGAAGGAGACCGTGGGATTGGCGGTGTCATCATCTTCTTCTTCCGTGGCCGTCGAGTCTCCAAACGTCCAGTTCGCAGGGAGCACGGCCAGGCGATCCGCGCGAACGATGTTCCGCACCTGTTCCATGGTGGTCACGTGCAGTTTCACGAGCTCTCCGTCGATGTTTCGGAGCACGTAGACCGCGGGGTCATTCTCATACTTGAAGACAAAGGAGGCCGGGAGGTCGCTGACGCTGCGAATGGATGACGTCTGTTTGGTATAGGAATTCAGGACGTCTTCCGTCACGTCCTCGATCTGATTGAAGCTGTAGCCAAGAGATCCGAACGATGCTTCGTCCTCGATGGGGTAGGCCTTGCCGTCCACGAGAAGATAGACCTTGGGATCGGATGTGATCTTGATGAGGGAACCGTTCTGGAATGTTCGGAGAGGGCCCCATGGGAGGAAGCGGAGCGGATGGTCCGACACGGCATCGAGTTGATACGATTCGACGAACACAACGCGGCTCCAGGAATCGAAGTGCGAGAAGTAGACATCCGGGTTGAAAATGGGACGTTTCTGGCAATCATCGGTGATGACGTAGACCGTGGAGACCGAGGGAGCGCGATATGGGCTTCCGATGGTGAGGGAACAGGAGGAGGCCTGCTGAGCGCTCGTAGACAATGTAAAGAGGAAAAAGAAACAAAAAATTCCCAGAATGAAGAGGAATGATCGCTTGATGAAGGAAGAGGGGTGGGAAATCATATAAAAAAGTATAGTATGTGGTTAGAGAAATGTCAGCCCGCCATTCAACGCATCGATCCTCCCCTATTCTGTCATCCCTCATTCTTCATCCCTGGCAGACACCTCCAATCCCACGTGATCAAAGAAAGATGTGCGCTCGTGGAACTCGTCCCACGTCTCGTAGCGGATGGACGTGAGCGGATCGATGACGTATACGCCTTCGATGAAATCCGATGATCCGCGGTACCCGACGATGACGAGCGTGTGTTCGTAGATAGGAGCGGCAATTTCTTTTCCTTCCGGCGTCTTCCAGTTCGTGACGTAGGGATTCCGTCCGAGTACGCTCCACGCGATGATCGGATGGCCCTTGGACAGCGCCGCGTCAATGGCTTTTGGATCGTCAACGCGGATGAAGGTGGTGCTCGCGTACGTGTTCGCCACAACCGAGAGCGGTTCAGCGAACACGCCGTATCCGCTGGAAGGCATGCGGCCGTCCACATTTCCCACGAATCCCCTGTTCGGGTCGCCCCAGACGACTCCTTCGCTCGTCCATTGTTTGACGGCCGGGTCTTTCGGGAGTTCGAGCCACAGGTCCCACTCCGGCACATCAACGTTGATTCCGAGGAGCGCGGACCGCAAAGACGCAACCTCGCAGCTCAATGCGTGTTCCTGGCGATGAAACGGAACCCGGAATAGAAACGCGCGCGCATCCGGCTGCCAGCCCGCCTGCCCGATCTCCCGCTGGACGTACCGTTGAGCCGCGATCGCATACGTACGCGGCGGTGAATTCGGAATGTACACGGACAGCGTGATGAGAAATACCAAAATGCCGAGAGCGACCCGCCGGGGCTTCGGGGAACCTGTTCGCGTTTCAAATTGGAATCTGTTCATATTCAGTTACTGGCGGCCGGCGGCCGGCTTTCTTGAGAGCGCGTTGAAAGCCTGTCGCCGGTTTTCATCTTCCTGATGAATAGGACGCGATCGAGCGCGATAATGTTTCCGCGGTACAAAAACGCCGTGAATATCTCGAGGGATGCGATAAAAGCCAAAAACCATCCGTTGTGTGTATAGATCGGAAACAGAACGAATGCGATCCCCGAGATAACCGGCGTGACGAACGCTCCGATGAACAATCCGAAACGCATGGGAGACATCCGAATTTCTCGAAATGAAAATACGGATAGACTCGGAAGGTGCCCGGACGGAAGCTTCGTGCTCTTTTCAAGTTCGGCGTATGAGGTGCGGAAGCGCGCGTACGTCCGGAGGAGCCGGATGATGGTGAACGAAACGGCCACAGAGCCGAAAACGAATCCGGCGGCGAAGAGCGACCCTCCTTCGATCAATCCCTCCACCTGAAGGGAGAGCCAGACGGCGATGATGAGTACCGGCAGAAATACCTGGCTCTGTTTCCAGATCTGGCGATTCGTATACCCGGATCCTTTGAGCGTAGTGAGATCCGCGGCCTCGCGCGTCACGTCATCCGCGAGCGCGGCGAACATCTGGCCCATGCCGCGCACCCAAAGCTCGAACACGTGCGCGATCGGACCGATGAGAACCATGGCCTTGAGGAGCGTACGCGTGAATCGGATTTTGAGCGGCTTCCGATCCGCGTGGATGCGATGGTGCAGGTACGCGGCGGAGAGCGGCTGGAGCGCAAGATTCGCATGCGACAGAAATTCCCGATCCGCTTCGTCAATGCCGTGCGCTTCCAGGTCCACGAGCACCAGCCTCTTCATCTCGAACCGCTCGCCGAGAATCGCATGCGCTTCCGTGAACAGGTTGATGCCGCGTTCGTTCTGTTCGTAGAGCTCATCCTCCGTGAACAGCGGGATCTCTTCATGGAAGATGAGCCGCGAGAGCCATGGCTCGATCACGCCCCTCTGCGACGCTTCGCTCACGCGTTCCACGGCTTCAAGAACCGTTTTCGGCGCGCGCCGGATCGTTCGCACGCCGATGCCGTACCCGCGCTCGATGAGCGTGCGGATTCTTTCTTCACTCTCAGGTAATTTCCGAAACACGTACTCCAGTTCGAACGGAACGTTTTTGGGATCAAATGATTCCGCGGACGGCGATAACACGCGTACCTCAAAACGGTTCACATCATTTTTTCGCTGAGATGAGAATCGCTTAAAAACTCCGAGTTTCCGATCCGACATGATTCCAACTCATGATAGCATAATAAAAAATTGAGGATTGAATATTATTCAAAATCCGCCTTAGCCTCATACGCCGTTCAGAGCGATTTTCAATCTTCAATTTTTCAATCCTTTCAATTATTTACATTCCCCATGACATTCTACGTACCTCTTCCCCGACCCGCAAAAACATTCCCGTTCGTCGCGGTCCTCCGCGGTAAGCCAGGAGCTTGATTGCACCTTGCCGCCATGGCCGACATTGTAGATCGTTTGGATGCCGAGCTCTTCACAGAGCGCAACTTCCGGAACGGGATCGCCTTCCGGCTTCCGGTCTCCCCCGTTCGTGAAGATGTGCGGACAGATCTCACGGAGCGCATCGCATACGCTCGGATCATCCGTATCCGGCTCATGCCCCGTAAGCACTACGCGGTCCACGCCCGCGAGCGCTTCAAGGATTTCTTTCCGCTCTTCTTCCGGCATGAAGACCTGTCCCTTTTTCTTCCGGAGCCAGTTGTCGTTGTTCAAAATAACCACGAGTTCGTCGCCGAGCTTCTTGGCATCCCGGATGTAGCGCACGTGCCCGATGTGGATCGGATCAAACCCGCCGGAAACGGCAACGATGATTTTTTTGTCGTCCATAGATGATGAGGAAGATTACGGGAGGGAAGCGGGGGCGTCAATGACAAAGTCCCACATTGCTGTGGGACTTGGAGTCATAAGGAAGAACTGGATTGATGGCGCTAGATCGCGAGGCGAAGGCCCTTCTTGTTCTCGGTGATCCTTCCCGTCGCGTCCGGCTTGACGATCCCGAGTGCCGCGGCAACGCGCCCCGGACCGTTCACGAGCTGACCGTTGACGCGGGCCTTGCGGATGAGCACGCATCCGCCCGGAGCTCCGCCGTCATGGCAGGCCACGAGGACGAGCAGCCCGCCGCGATGCCGGGGGCAGAACACGGAACCGGGCTTCATGGTGGTCACGGGCGTGTACGGCGCGCGATTGTTCTCCGCCATGGGGTAGCCCTCGGCGCTCAAGATCGTCACCTCCACGGCACCGACCTTGATCACCTTGCCGACAAGAGACCTGGCGGCGGCCTTGTGATTCTGTTCGAAGATCGACATGATGGCCTCCTAGCCGTTGGGCGTACCCAATTGGTCGTTGATGGCTTGAACGGTTCCCCACCGCTCGCCGTCCGCGGTGAACGTACCGTCCGGACCGGCTTGCGGAAGGTTCCGCTCCACCGATGAAGGGTAGAAGGTTTGAAGGCGCCCGTCTGCCGTGCGGCCCTGTCGCGTCTTGCTATCCCGCAACAGGGAATCGAGCATCACGCGGGCATCGACGAGTTTGCGCGAGAGCGCGGCGCGCGTCACCCAGATTTCGCCGTCCGCGGTGAACGTACCGTCCGGACCGGCTTGCGGAAGGTTCTGTTCCTCTTCCATGCGCGCCGCGACAAGCGACGACGGATAGAAGACGCGAACACGGCCGTCTGCCATGCGGCGCGTTCGGGCCTCGCTGTCCCGCAGCCACGAACGCAGGGTGCGCATGCAAACGCCGAACCTGTCTGAAAGCGCTTCGATAGTGACCCACTCCTCGCCGTCTGCGTGGAATGAGTTCAGGGATACTGTCTTTCTGGCCATTTGCTCCTCCTTTTAAAGAGCGTGTGTGGTGCCGAGAATATGACAGAAACCGCCGGATATGTCAAGGAACGATGTCTTCTTTCTGATATCTGATAAACCATCGACATTCATCATTATTCGTAAAAACCGCCGCGACACGTGCCGCGGCGGCTGATTGGAAGAATGGGCAGACGGCCTCACTTCTCAAAAGTGATCGTGGACTCCGTGAGCAAATGGGATGCTTGCACGATTTCCCGGCGTACGCC
>CAYMPS010000087.1:0-4764 GCA_964392485.1 uncultured Gammaproteobacteria bacterium
TGCCGGGGCACGTCGTTCGCGAATAGTGAACGAATGACGTTATGCCCGGAAGTGCCGGGGCACGTCGTTCGCGAACGACGTGCCGGGGTAGCTCAGTTGGTTAGAGCGTGGGACTCATAAGCCCGAGGTCGCCGGTTCAAATCCGGCCCCCGGTACCAACAAATCACTCGCCAATGGCGAGTGATTTGTAATCTTCAATATTCAATTTTCAATTTTCAATTCACTCCGTCGTCTTCCCGTCGAACTCATCCTCGCCATCCGCTTCGGCTTCAACTTTCGTATTATGAACCACGCCGTCGCGATGCTCCGGAGGGGAATATATGGTGCGTTACGGACGAAGAGGAGCTTTTGTGGTGAATCGACCTACGAGAATCTCTTTGCTAGACTATCATCGGCACATTCAACAAAAGGAGGATTCGGTGGATCATCGAAAAATGTTCGCATCCGCCGGTCACCTTCGGCGGTTCCTTGAAAATTTCGTTCGTACGCGCTTCTGCGGGCTCGAGATCGTATTGCCTTGCATTGGGGTCTATCACGTAAACTACCGGTGCAACGCCGCATGTTCGTTTTGCAGTCGGGAAAAGGATATGGTTCACGCGCAGCGCAACGACGAACCGGACTGGAGAGGAATTGAGTCCATCCTCCGCGACATGTGTAAACTAGTTAACGGCATTTATTTTTCCGGAGGCGAGCCCCTTCTCCATCAGCGGATTGAGGAGATGCTCGTAAAAGCGCGTGAGCTCAATTTCTATCCGATCGTCGTCAATACGAATGCGTTTCTTCTTGATCGACACCCTGGGGTTGCCCGCTTGGCGGACATGACGGTCGTCAGCCTGCATGCCGCAGATCCAAAAAAGGGGGCTGACATCTTCGGTGTTTCGGAAGACACCGTCGAGAGGGCCTTTCGCAACATCGTTCAGACTTCCGCCGTCGCGACCGCGTGCGGAAATCGCGTCGTAGCAAACTGTGTTCTCACGGCGGAAAGTATTCGCGACGCTCCCGGTGTTCTCGATTTCTGCCTGACGCATCGCGTCCCGCTCTCCGTCGTTCCGGCCATCGCGGATCACGCGCCGTCGATCGTGGCGGCGAACGCGCGAACGAAAAGCACGTACGCCGCGTTCATAGATCGCGTCGTCTGTGAGAAGCGACGCGATCCGCGGTCGATCCAATCATCGTTCGCCTTTTTGAGTCGCATTCGCGAAATGGCGCGATTCAAATGCCGTCCGACGAGCATCCTGACGGTCACGCCGGATGGCTACATTCGAAATCCGTGCCCGGTAAAATACGCCCATCTTCCGAACCTCATCGGGCGATTGGGACGTGACTCTCGCGGCGTAAAAACCGTAAAAGAAATGCAGGCGTCATCAGGGTCATTCTCTCCATGCGAACGAAACTGTCTAAAGGCGTGTTATGCGGAACCCGCGATCGCCATCGAGTCGCCGTTTACCGTACTTTCCGAACACCTTCCATTTTTACTTTCTTGAAAATCGCGAGCCTATAAACGAGGTTCGCGATTTGTTTTTCCATTATCCTCACACTGAGGATCGCGGAAACCTTCTACTCCGTCGTCTTCCCGTCGAACTCATCCTCGCCATCCGCTTCGGCTTCAACTTTCGTATTATGAACCACGCCGTCGCGATGCTCCGGAGGGGAGTAGATCGAGTAGAGCTTGAGCGGCGCATCCAAAGAAGTGTTCACGAAATTATGTTTCGTGCCGGCCGGAACCACGATGGCGCTCCCATCTTCGATCGGGTGTTCCACGCCGTCCAGGATGGCCGTGCCTACGCCCGCCTCAATGCGGAGGAACTGATCCAGGTCATGCGTCTCCATGCCGATATCCTCGCCCGGCTGAATGCACATCAACACGAGCTGGCTGAACTTGGCCGTATAGAGCACTTTGCGGAACCGCTCATTTTCGAGCGTAAGCTTTTCGATGTTATCAACGTATCCTTTCATAGCAATAGGGGTTACTTTGTAATGTTCTGTATGCTATCCCAAATGAGACTCCCTGCAAACTCCCAGGTGTTTTTGCCTGCGACGGATGACTGGCGGCCCGCAATCTCGTTCCGATAGGCCTCGTCTTCCAGCAGCCGAACGATCATCTCGATCCATGCCTTCCGATCTTCTAACGGGACGACCCACTCGCCTCTTCCAACGATTTCCGGAAGCGCGCCTTGATCCGAAACGATCACGGGCGTCCCGGCCTGAATCGCTTCAAGCGGAACAAGTCCGAATCCTTCGGAGAGAGACGGTGCGACGACGAGAGATGCCGAGACGAGAAGATCGCGCTTCAGCGTTTCATCAACGTCCGACAGGCGGATGGCTCCGGTGCGCTTTATCGCTTCATTGATCGGTCCGTACTTCCACCCATCTTTCCCGGCGATGATGAGATCGGCGGCTGGCTGCCGGCGGCCGGCGGCTGGCCAGAGGTCCGTGATGCATTGAATGTTCTTCCGAGGTTCGACGGTTCCGAGCACGAGGATGAAGGGACGCTTGATGCTTTTTGACGCGAGACGCCTCCCGGCTTCCTCTTTGTCCCAGGACGCGAGTGCCGGATCGCCGCCCTCTCCGGTTACGATGATCTTTTCTTTCGGATAGGAAACGAGCTTCAGCAGTTCGCGCTTCGTATACGCGGATACGGTAAACACCATAGGCGCGTGACGGATGCCGCGCAAAAACATCCGCGTGGTCAGCTTCCTCTTGAGGAAAGACTGCGGAAACCATTCCGGATGCGAAAAAATATCAACATCATGCACCCACGGGATCGCCGGTACGGGAAGACCGACGGGCACCGCGCCGGACGGGACGAACAGAACATCGCACGGATGATCCTTCAACGCGCGAACAAGCGATCCCCGCCGCACATCGGATAATTCAACCACGTTCGCCGTAGGGGCACGCCTGTGGCGTGCCCCAGGCATATACAAAACAACCTCGGCGCCACCCGATTGTTCACATAAGGCTTGCGCAATCGCCCGCGCCGCATGCGCAATACCCGCACCGGGTGATCCGTCCGCGGGCAGGCATCGCAGATCAATTCCTAATCGCATAGTGACAATTGATAACCGGGCAGGAACTGCAACCTGCCCACTGCAACCTGCAACCTGTTCATTCCCCGTCCCACGTAAACACGTCGAATGCCCAGGCCGTGAGCGCCTTCAGTTCCTGGAACCGTCCGAAGTGATTATCGCTCCCCAAAATGACCGTAATGATCTGCTGACCTTCGGGATGGCGCGTGACCTGACCCATACAATAGCCGGCCTCGGGAAGCGACCCCGTTTTTCCCACGATGATTTTGTACGGATCCTGATTCAGGTAGGACGTGAGGAGATTGTTCGTCGGATCAAGGTGAACGGAACGCCCGCTGATCGTCTTCATATCGAACTTCCCGGACTGCGTGGCTTCGCGGATTTCCGGGTACGCGATCGCGCTTCGCAAGATGCGCGCCACGTCGAGCGCCGAAGACACGTTCCGCGAACTGATCCCCGAGGGGTCCGTGAACGACGTATGCTCAAGGCCGAGCGTACGCGCCTTTTCATTCATCGCGACGACGAACGCTTCGCTCCCTCCGGGATACGCGCGCGCGTACGCGTTCGCGAGCTCGTTCACGGATTGCACGAGCATGGCGCGGAAACCTTCCCCTCGATTGATCTGTTCGTTCGGCCCGAACCAGTGGCGGCCGATGGGCTCCAAATCTCGTTCACCGACTTCCAGAACGTCATCGGGACGCAGCCCGGCATCCAAAAGAACCATAGCCGTCATCAATTTCGTGAGCGATGCGATGGGCCGTTCCACGTTCGCTTCCTTCGCATACAAAACGGATCCGCTTGATACGTCCACGATAATGGCGGACTTCGCAGACGTCTCAATCCCGAATGAATCCTGACGAACCTTTACGGGTTTTATCGGTGTACGAACCTCGATGGATTGCGGCGGCTCTTCGGTATAGAGATCCGTCGGAATGGCCGCAGACGTGGGATTCGCCTGTATGGCCGCGGCCGCGAGCAGGGCGATGAGGTAGTTCAACGTCATACGGCGAGATCGGCTGCCGGCGGTTGGCTGCCGGCGATTGGCCCCTCGCTCTGCACGTCCTGCGCCCCATCTTCCTCTTCGAGATCTTTGAGCACGTCAACGACGTTCTCGTGGCCGCGCAATTCTTCGTACTTCGGCAGATCCTCCAAGGACTTCAATCCCAGATGACGGATGAACTCAAACGTCACCGCATAGATCGGCTGGCCCAGACGCGTATCCTCTTTTTCTTCCACGAGTCCGCGGAGCATGAGATTCCGAATGATAACGGACGAGTGCACGCCGCGAATCTGTTCGAGCTCCGGACGCGTGAGCGGACCGCGGTATGCCAAAATCGTAAGCGCTTCGAGCGATGCGCGCGTGAGCTCCCCCATCGCTTCTTCACGCACCACTTTTTTGACATCGTCCGTGAACTCCGGACGCGTGACGATCTGCACGTCGCTCCCGGAGCGCTGCAGCATGATGCCGTTTTCCTTAAGACGTTTGTCGAGTTCCGTTAGGGCTTCTTCGATTTCTTTCGAAGATGCGTCGAGGAATTCCGCAAGGCGCTTTACGCCGTACGGCTTGGCTCCCGCGAACAGGACGGCTTCGATGCGTTGGTCTAATTTCATAGAGAAGATTATACGAATTCAATTTTCAGATCCGCCAGGCGGTCCAGATCGTGTGCCGCGATTTCGATTTCTTCGAACAGGTCTTCCTGCTCCACCTTCACGACTCTCTGCTTTACGAGCTCCA
>CAYMPS010000088.1:0-4740 GCA_964392485.1 uncultured Gammaproteobacteria bacterium
TATTTGAGTAACTTCTTTAGAAACGACATATGTCACCTATGCTTTCGCAGATTGAGGGAGATGTCAAACTGTAATTTCGTATTGCGCATTTCGCATTAACTCAAAAGATCACATGCGCCACAAATGTACGTCAGAGAAATCAGTAACTCGTAATCCTCATATTCAAATCCCCCTCGACGAAGCCGCCAAGGGGGATTGAGTTTCACTTCTATCTTCGAGCGGAGCGCTTCTTACGCTCCTTGGGATCCGCGCTTGCGGGTCGGTGCCACCAAAAGGTGGGATCGGCCCATGCTTCAATATCGCGACGACCGTTGAGGATTTTGCGGAAGGTTTCGTCCGAGGTCTTGAGCCGCTCCACGTATGTGTCGAAGTACGGCAGATCCATGAGCCGTGGATCCGATGTCGTTTCATAGCCCATGGTGCGAAAGATACGGATGGCAACAGCCGCGTATTCCATAAGGGAGCGCTCTTCGCAATAGTCGCCAACGCTTTCCATGGGCTCTCCATTAATCTTAAAATTCCATTTTGCGGCATTCGGAAGGTATTCCTGCTCCCACTCATCAATGCGCCTCTTGAGGAGCCCGTTTAGAACCGTTTGGTAGAGGTCGCCTCCTTTAAGTTCCCAAGCCGCGATTACTCCGGCAAACTCCGCGTACTTCAGGATAAGCTTGTCGTAGTCGCAGTTACTGTCAAGCTTAATATGCTTTTCCCGCTCCTTGGGATCCATGGCTTCCAAACGCGTGAGCATGTCATCCGCTTTACCCAGACCTCCATACATGGTTACGAGATCGTCCTCATTGTAACAAGGTTCCAAGGGCCACTTGGCAAAAGATTCAGGACCTTTCTGCCACTCTATTTGACTACGCTCATATCCTTCCGAAACTCCACCATAGATCGCAGACCATGCGGCATCCAAAAAGCCGCGCGGCATTCCATGATCCGGATGGCTGAAGTTCCGAAAATCCGGAGGCGTGTACTTGAGTAATTTCTTTAGTCTGGACATATGTCACCTATGCTTTCGCAGATTGAGGGAGATGTCAAGGACACATGACCGCGCCAGAGTACTGAAGGATGGGAGGGATGGGAAGGTGGACATGTAAATTACGCATTTCGCATTGCGCATTTCTTTAACCGCGAATCAGAGCCAATGCGAAATTCGAAATGCGTAATCCGCAATGCGCGAAGCGCTATTGACAAATCCAACGCTTTCCGCTATACTATCCCCATAAATGGCTTAACTTCGCGATTTTCTAAGTATTGCTTAGAAGCTCACGAAGGAAACGAACGGATCGACGTTCGTCTCTCACATCGTGTTAATTCATTCAATTTATTATTTTTTAGCTTTCGGGAAAAACGAATCGTTCGTATATGACCCAATCTTTTTTTGGGATATCAAGACATTCTTTTTACAAAGAAAGCAAAATCATAAAAAGAAATTCTGAATAACAAAATCTCATCGGATTCTGCGATCAGCATTCGGCGTTTGGCATTTGGCCATCGGCCGATATAGAGGCGGCTAAAAGCCAAATGCTAAAAGCTAAACGCCGTTAGCAGAAAGATAACGATCCAAGATATTCAGAGATCACTAAGAAACTATGGTAGAAAAACGAAGACCGAGGCATCGGCATCCTTCACACAGGAAGCCTTCGTCCGGCACTGCGCCAACGGAGCAAAAACAGACTCCGTCCGCAGAAACAAACTCCGGCGGCAAAAAATCTCGCCGGAGACGAAAGAGGCACGGTTCATCCGGAGCCCCTGTTCAAACGCGTCAAAACAATGCGCCTCAGCAAACGAACGCGCCGAAAAAAGAGGAAGAACGGAAGCCGCGCAAGAAGAGCAGCAAGTTCGGAATGCGCAAGCAGTTCGCGGAGCTCCCGCGCATGAGCGCCTTTAAGCACAAGCCGTTCCTGAAAACCGGCGATGATAAAGATACGCTGGCAGACGGCAAGCGGCTCCGCGTTATCGTGCTGGGCGGGAACGAAGAGGTCGGGCGAAACTGCACGCTCCTGGAATACGGGAACGACATTATCATCATCGACATGGGACTCCAATTCCCGGATGAAGACATGCCGGGCGTGGACTACATCATCCCGAACATGTCGTACGTGAAGGGGAAGGAAAAGAATATCCGCGGGGTCATTTTCACCCACGCTCACCTTGATCACATCGGCGCCGTATCCCACATCATCAATAAGATCGGGAACCCGCCCATGTTCGCAACGGACCTCACCTGCGGCCTCATTAACAAGCGCCACTCGGAGTATCAGGATAAGCCACAGCTCAACCTGCGATCCGTCAAATCGAACGACGTGCTCCGCCTCGGATCGTTCACCGTCGAATTTTTCGGCGTCGCGCACTCGGTGCCGGGCTCGATGGGCATCGTCGTTAACACGCCGTGCGGAACCATCGTGCACACCGGAGACTTCAAGATTGACGATAACCCCGGCTCGCAGTCCATCCAGGAGACGGAAAAGATAAAGGCGCTCGGCAAACGGAAAATCCTTGCCATGCTTGCGGACTCCACGAACGCCTCCCAGCCCGGACGACAGCTCCCGGAGCATGAGATCCAAACGAACATCGACGAAATCATCGAGCACTCCCAAGGGAGGCTGATCATCGGTACGTTCTCGTCCATGATCTCCCGCATCCAACAGATCATTTTCGCCTGCGAACGGCACGGCCGGAAAGTGGCAATCGAAGGATTCTCCATGAAATCGAACATCGCCATCGCGCAGGAGCTCGGCTACATGAAGATCCAGAAAGATACGCTCATTGATTCAAAGCGGATCGATGATTACCCGCGGGACAAGGTTGCCGTGGTCTGTACGGGCGCGCAGGGCGAAGAGCGCGCGGCGCTCATGCGCATCGCGAACCGCGAGCACAAGACGCTCTCGATCGAGCCGGGCGATACGGTCGTGTTCTCGAGCTCCGTCATTCCGGGCAACGAACGCATGGTTCAGCGCGTCAAAGATACGCTGTACCGCGAAGGCGCGGACGTCATCCACTACAAGATGATGGACGTGCACGCCGGCGGACACGCGAAGCAGGAAGACCTTCAGGAACTGCTCGGCTGGGTGCGCCCGAAGTACCTCGTGCCGATCGAAGGCCACTACTCCTTCCTCATGGAACACGCGAAGACGGCGGAGCGCGCCGGCTTCCCGCACGACAACATCTTCATTGCGGACAACGGACAGATCCTCGAATTCGATCATAAAGGGAACGGCCAGCTCACGAACAAGAAGGTACCGACCGAGTACGTCTTCGTGGACGGGCTGGGCGTGGGAGACACGAACCGCATCGTACTCCGCGATCGCAAGGAGCTTTCCGGAGATGGTATCGTCATCGTCGTGGCCGTTGTTGAAACGCAGACCGGAGCGCTCCTGAACCTTCCGGATATTATCTCCCGAGGATTCATCTACATGAAGGATTCCCAGGAGCTCATTCAGTCCGCGCGCCGATACAGCGCCAAGATTTTGAAAGACGATAATCCGAAGAGCGCGGCGAACCCCACGTACATGAAAGAGAAGCTCAGGGATGATCTCGGAGAGTTCCTCTATAAAAAGACGGAACGACGACCGATGATCCTTCCGGTCATCGTGGAAGTGTAAAGAAAGCCCCCGGGAAACCGGGGGTTTTGCTTCGTACGTGGTGCGTGGTCTTCAGAATGCGGCGTTTTCATCGCCTGAATTCGGGAAGAGAACCGCGCACCACTCGCCGCCTCGACGAATCAGCTCAAAAATCGTACACTCTCTTCCGTATGAAAGAACTCTGCTTTTCGGGCATCCAGCCCACGAATGTCGTGCATATCGGCAACTACATCGGGGCGATCAAGCAGTGGGCGGAGATCCAGCATCGCTACCCCTGCCTGTTCTGCATCGTGGATTTGCATGCGATTACGGTGCCCCAGCACCCGGAGGAGCTGCGGGAGAACAACCTCCGGCTCGCAGCCACGTACCTGGCCGCGGGGCTCGATCCGAGGCGTTCGCACCTCTTCATCCAGAGCGAAGTCCCGGAGCACACGGAGCTCGCGTGGATCCTGGGGACGCTCACGAAGATGGCGGAGCTCGAGCGCATGACGCAGTACAAGGATAAAGCGACGAAGCAGAAAGAGAACGCAGGCGCCGGACTGTTCACCTACCCCGCGCTCATGGCCGCGGATATTCTGCTGTACGATACGACGGACGTTCCCGTGGGCGAGGACCAGCTTCAGCACGTTGAGCTCACGCGCACGGTTGCGAAGCGCTTCAACAAACAGTTCGGCGACACGTTCGTGATTCCGAAATCGCTCGTGCAGAAAACGGGTGCGCGCATCATGGGGCTCGACGACCCGAAGGTGAAGATGAGCAAGAGCGCAAGCTCGAGCCTCAACTACATCGCGCTCACGGATTCGGATGATGACATCGTGAAGAAAATCAAGAAGGCCGTCACGGACTCCGGGAGCGACATCGTGTACGACCCGGAAAAGAAGCCCGCGCTCGCCAACCTCATGGCCATCTACCACCACGCGGCCGGAGCGAACATGAAGGAACTGGAGAAACGGTTCGAGGGGAAAGGCTACGGGGACTTCAAGAAGGACCTGGCCGAGGCGGTCATCGGGATGGTGAAGCCGATCCGGGAGAAAATCGAACACTACATGAGCGACCAGATCGAACTCTACCGCGTGCTCGACGCCGGCCGGAACGCGGCCAAAGAAATGGCAGCGAAAAAGATGGAGATCGTACGAAAGAACGTGGGACTGGG
>CAYMPS010000089.1:0-4529 GCA_964392485.1 uncultured Gammaproteobacteria bacterium
AAGAACGAGGGATAGGTATAACAAAAAATGATGGGATCGTCAATACCCCTCGCGTCTACCCGCTAAAAAACTTGCCCACATCCCGCACGGAGATGAGCACCACGAGCGCGATGAGGATGAGAAACGCGATGTTATGGATGAGCGCCTCAAGCCTGCGGTTCACGGGCTTGCGGCGGATGGCTTCGACGATGAGGAAGATAGCGCGGCCGCCGTCGAGCGCCGGGATCGGAAGGAAGTTCAGGACCGCAAGGTTGATCGAGAGAATGGCCGTAAATTGGAGAAGTTGAAGGATGCCGCGCTGGGCCATGCGTCCGGTTAAAACGGCGATGCCCACGGGTCCGGACACGCTCTCCACGGTTTCACCGCCGCCGTGGAGCAGGTCGCGGAACAGGTCGTAGAACGTAAGCACGATGGACTTGGTGTACGCCCCCGTGAGCACAACGCCGTTTACGACTGCGAGGTGGGGCGGGTAGCTCACGATGCCCGTGTCCACCAACGCCACGCCAATGCCCGGCTTGCCGATGCTCTCCATGAACGCGGGCGTAACGGTAAACGTCATCTCTTCCTGTCCGCGCCGGACCGTGACATCCGTTTCTTGGCCCTCATGCGCCACAATGGATTCCTGCACAGCCCCAATGGTCTTTGGCTCGTCTTCGCCGATGCGGACGATGGCATCCAGCGGCTCAATGCCGGCTTCGGCCGCGCCGCCGCCGTTGACCGTATCCATGATGGTGACCTCGCGCTGTTTCACGGTTGCTCCGGCGGGAAGATCATCCATCACAGCCGGAATGCCGATCATGAAACCGAAGGAGAGGAGTACGGCCGCAAGCACCCAGTTCATGATGACGCCGGCCGCGATAATGAGGAACCGCTGCCAGATCGGCTTTGACTGGAAGGAATCTTCATCCGTCGTGGCCTCCCCGCCCTCGCCCTTGATGCGCACGAACCCGCCGATCGGAAGCCAGTTCAAGGACCAGATCGTATTTTTATATTCCGTCCGATCCTTCGCCTTCACGCGCTTCCACTTCTTCCCGTCTTTCACGAACCCGATGACGCGCGGCGGCAGTCCGTACCCGAACTCATCCGCCTTGACGCCGAACATCCTGGCAGCGAAATAGTGCCCGGCCTCATGAATGAGGATGAGCACGGAGAGAACGACGAGAAATGCGATAACGGCGAGCATAGCAGGGATCGTATCATGAAGAGGCCGGGAGGTCATCTGTCTGTTCATCAATGTATCTCGTATCTGGTAGCTCGTATATTCTGACCGGGATCATATTGCATAAGAGCGACAGGGAGAAAATACCAGATACCAGATACCAGATACCAGATACGAGCTACCAGCTACCCTTCTCAAATCCCCCTCCAATCGCTAAGGTATCCCCGCCATGATCATTACACTCACCGGACCTTCGGGAAGCGGAAAAACCACCATCGCAAAAGCCCTGATCGCACGCGGTCACAACGTGCGCATGCTGACGAGTCCGACCACGCGCGCGCCGCGGGCGACGGACATCAAGAACGAATATGAGTACGTGAGCGAAGCGGCGTTTCATCGCTTGCTCGGCCAAGACGCGTTTCTGTGGACAGCGGAAATCACGGGCGTCTGGCACGGAACCACGGAGCTTAGCCTGCACCGTGCGCTCACGGACGACAATACGACCTGGATCATGATCCTGGTTCCGGACGTGCTTCCGAAGCTCTACGCCTTTGCCGAAGGCATGGGGAAACGCGATACAATCACGTCCTTCTTCATCCACGTGGCTGACGAAGCCGTGCTTCGCGCGCGCATGCTCGAGCGCGGCGATGCACCTGAAAAGGCGGATGCGCGCATCAAGGCCTGCCGCGATTACGAACAGGAGGCGAACGAAAGCGGCGTTGATTACATCCGGGTGGACAACTCCGGCGAACTCACGGCCACGGTCGAGACGATCCTGAAACGGATTGATGGGTAAAACGGGGGGGCGTAGGGGCGCACAGCTGTGCGCCCCTACAACCACCCACACCCACCCATCCACTCAATAATCAAACCCCTCCCGCGCGCCGATGCCCTTCTTCATGTAATGCTTCTCATCGCGGATCTCACTCACGAGGTCCGCGATTTCTTTATAGGCGTCGGGAGCGTTCCTGCCCGTCATGATGATTTCCATGTTCCGGGGCTTGGATAAAAGGAGTTCGACCACGGATGCCGCCTCAACCATGCCGAGGTGCGTGGTCGTATTGATCTCATCGAGGATCACGAGGTCATGCTCCCCGCGTTCGAAGAGGTCGCGGATGATCGAGAGGCCGCGCGCGGCTTCGGCGACATCCTGATCCTCTACGCCGAACCGGAACGTCCGCGTTTCCGGATTGAATCGATCCAACCCCGTGGGGAACTGATCGACATGCTCCGCGAGACGATCAAGCGTCTTTCGCTCGGAATAGTGGTCCCCGCCTTTGTCAAAGCTTACGATGGCGACGCGAAGCCCGGCGCCGATCGCGCGGACCGCGGAGCCGATGCCTGCGCTGGTTTTTCCTTTTCCCGGACCGGTGAATATTTGGATCATGCCGCGCTTTAACTCCATACGTTCAAATCATGACGAAAAATCATCAAAATGAAAAGCGCCCCGCCCATGGATTATCGACAAGCCCGTTCAGGAACGAAAATGGTTCGTCTGCCGGATGACTATCTTTTACACAGACGTTTCCTTGTACCGGGGCGGGGCAAGGCCCCGCCCCTACACCTTCCTGAATGGGGTCCGGTCGTTTATAAAAATGAAAGCGCCCTGCCCGCCAAGCGTGCGGCAGACAGGGCGCGGTCAAACGGATTTGTGAACAGGGATAGGTTCGTGGACGGAGATGCGCGCGTATTCATGCGCTTCGCGAATCTCCTCGATGGCATCGAGAATTTCTTGCTCCCAGACATCGTCCTCCAGCGCCTTCTCCGGATTCACGCGGTCACACGGCCGGCTGCGAAGCCGCTCAAAGGCCCAGCACGTATACACGCTCGTGAGGAGAACGGCGCCGTCTCTTGACCGGCGGAAGCAATGCGCCCGCTCGTCGCGGACAAATCCGCGGCTCATGCCGCGCGGATCGTACTCCATCTTCAAGATTTTTACCTCGCGCGACAGACGGATTGCCGGCTGGTCCGTGAGCACGCCCAGAAAAAAATCGCCGCGATCACCCTCCAGACGATCAACATACGAATGCCTCCACGGCGAATGGACGAGAACGCGCACGTATTCCAGAACGTCGCCGTATATCGCGCGATCGATTTTTGTTCTGAGCATCATGATACCCTCTTCTTCCGTGCGGTGCGGAGTTCATCGATGACATCCGGGTTCAGCTTGAGACGCGAGGCCGCGGAGCGGAGTCTCACGCGGAACGACTCGTCCGTATCCGCTTCCTCCCGAACGACAAGTTCCACCTTCCCGTCGACCAGATAGTCTCTCCCCGGGGAGGCGTGCAGGACGCCAAGGACCACGCGCGGCGCCGTTTTCGCGCTCGGCTTCGTATAATCGCAGCGATGCGATGCAACGAGGTAGCGCTGAAAGCGGTCGCCCTGCTTTACAAGCGCATATTCGATGGCCGGAATGTTCGAGAAAGGCAAGTAGAGATGGTTGATGAACTCTTCCTGTCCTCTGGCCCAACGCGTAATTCTTCCCTCCGGAACTCTGAATGCGGTTTCTTTTCCCACCTGTTTCCTCCAAAAATGAAAGGTTCGTAGGGCCATCTGATGATAAAAGCGGGCTTTTGTCAAGAAAAAAAGCGGAAGACGCGATTCATTCGCCGAGACGGGCCGTCTCGGGTCTCGCTTCCCGGCCGAGCCAAATTCGAATCAACGCTTCCGTATTCGGATTCTCATCCGTAAACGCGTAACGCTGATGGCCGCAATCATCAAAGGAGACCGAGGATGCCAGCGCGTCCAGCACCGCGCTCGGCGCATCGATGACCGTAACCGACGGACCCAAGAACGACCGGATAAGCGGCTGAATCATCGGATAGTGCGTACAACCCAGAACGAGCGTATCGATTTCCTTCTCTTCCAGAGGACCAAGGTACCGTTCAATCACGCGGTTCGTAAGCTCGTCATCAAACCATCCCTCCTCGACGAGTGGCACGAAAAGCGGGCAAGCTGCGGATGTCACGCGAATGTCCGGCCGTGCTTCCTTGAGTGTTGATTCATAGATGTTTGAGCGGATCGTCGCATTCGTGCCGATCACGCCGATGTGACCCTTCGTCCGATCAAGAGCCGACTTCACGGCCGGCGTGATGACTTCATGAAAGACAACCTCGGGAAATCGCTCGCGGAGTGCGGGGAGCGCATGCGCGGAAGCGGTATTGCACGCAACGATGATCGTATCCGCGCCGCGGGAGACGAGGTACGCGGCGTCCTCGATCGCGTAGCGGATGATCGTATCCGGCCCTTTTGTGCCGTACGGCGTGCGCGCCGTATCCCCCAGGTATTCAAACGACGCGCCGGGATGGCGCTTCAGGAGTTCCCGAACGACCGTGAGGCCGCCGATGCCGGAGTCGAAGATGCCGAGCAT
>CAYMPS010000090.1:0-4436 GCA_964392485.1 uncultured Gammaproteobacteria bacterium
TCCGATGCCGGACTAAGGAGACTTCTTGTTTACGGAGAAGTCACAAACTCCGTTGTTGCTACGCTGCGCGCCGGACCTTCCTGGCCTTGGGTCGGTAGACCGTGAAGGATTCCCCTTTGTAGAGGACGATGACCTGTCGGCCTTCGTTCCGGCTGATTACGGCGCCTTCAGGAAGGAAGCCGCTGCCAGCGATCGCCCGCTTGATGCGTAGCTCCAGATCCTTACGTGCCTGTCGCTCGCATTCAAGCGATCGGATCGCCTTCTGCTGGCGCTTCTCCTGCTCCCGTTGCCGTCGGTAGCAGGCTGGGCAGAGCTTTGCATCCAGAGCAACGGACGGTGCACGGAACGGGGTTCCGCACTTGCAAATGCGCTGCGGCCGCTTCTGCATCTCCTGGTGGTAGCAGGTTCGGCAGAGGCTTGCGTTCGGTGCATTGGCCGGCGGAAGGAACTCCGTGTGGCACTTCTCGTTGGCGCACATACGGGGAGTTCCGGGCTTGGCCTGTACCTTGGGTTGCGGTCGAGCCTGACGGCGCGGCGTTACCTTCGGTTGAGGCCGGGTCCTTCCGTACGTGCCGCGGAATTGCTGCCGAGGCGTTCGGGACGCACCGATCACGTCGCGGACGATCGGGCGTGCCACGGGGCGCGCAGATGTCTGCTCCGCTTCTGCCGCGGGCTCGCTTGTTGCCGGATTGGAAGCTTTCACTTCCGCTGCCGGTTCCTTGGTTGCCTTTGCTCCCGGCCAGTAGCAGACGTACTTCGTGACATCGACCGTGCGGTTTCCGTCCCGATCCCGGCCAATCCGTCTGACCACGCCGTCATGCGCACAGCGCACGTAGGGCTCGGGCCGAACGTAGGGTTCTTCTTCGTCTTTGATGCCTTCGACGAAGTCGCTGTCCATGTCGGCGATGATTGCGTCTTCCGGATTCTCCCCGTCCTCCGGGAAGAGAACTTCTCGGAGCCCGCCGGCGCGAACGCGGTCCGAAGCGTTTCTCCGGAATGCGCCGTCGAGGTGGAGACCTCTCCATCGGTCCACGGCAGGAACGGGAATCCTGGTCCGCGGTCCCTGGAACGGGATGTCATCCGTCTCGAACGTGCTGTTCCTCGACGAATCAGTGAACTGAACTTGTGTAAGGTTCTGCATTTTCTGCATCCTCGCACTCCCTCTCATGGTCCCGCAATATGCGGGGGAACGGAGAGAATGCCACTCGAACGGACGAATCCTTTCCCCGTCAATAATGTTGATATGGGCGGTTCGTCCGCTTGAGCGGTGGTACGGTCAAACGTGACAAAAACAGCGGCACGGATCGGATATCTTCGAATGGGGGAGATGTCCGGTCCCTGCCGCCGAAAGCGGTGGTAACGGGTTTCGGCTGATCTCTCACCCCCAGCCGATATTCACTTGTAAATTTAAGCGGTTTGTTATGTTGACGAATCACTATAGCATAGTTAAGGCAACTTGTCAAGTCCTTTATAGCGAAAAATGTGTTTTTTGCTCAATGAAGCAGATTTTTATATATAAGACATGAGGATTCAGCTCTCACGACCGCAGGGTTACTAGGCCGCTGGGTGACTGGGCGATTGGGGCTTATAACCGCACCTATAGAGAATTGATGACCTAGCCACCCCGTGGCCCAATCGTTCAATGATCCGGTTGCCACGTGTACGCGTTAGCGAAGACCCCCTTCGAATGGAACACGTAACACGCTAATCCGTTAACACGTAAACGGTTCCGGTCAGCTTTCTTCTCCTCGGTTTTCCCTGTACCCTGCTGGATATGAATGCAACAACACCGCTCCCGCCCGGCTTCTACGGCCTGGGCATTGCGCCGAAACTGCTCGATATCCTCGGAAAAGGAGGGTATAAAGAGCCAACGCCGATCCAACAAAAGTCCATTCCCATTGCCATCGAGGGTCAGGATCTCATTGGCGTGGCGCAGACCGGCACGGGGAAAACCCTGGCATTTTGCATTCCGATGATTCAGCGCCTGGCGCAGGTGAAGGGCAACGGCCTCGTCATCCTTCCGACGCGCGAGCTCGCCATTCAGGCGGACGAAGTCTACCAAGAAATCGGAAAGTCCATCGGGCTCCGTACGGCCGTGCTCATCGGCGGCGCGTCGCAACATGTTCAAAAGATGCAGCTTAAGAAAAAACCGCACGTCATCGTAGCAACGCCCGGAAGGCTTAATGACATGATTCAGCAGAAAGCCGTCTCCCTGCGCGACGTCCGCATCCTCGTACTGGACGAAGCGGATCGCATGCTCGATATGGGATTCCTTCCGCAGATCACGCGCATTCTGGAAACCGTTCCAAAGGATCGTCAGACCATGCTGTTTTCCGCGACCATGCCCGACTCCATTCTGAAGATCGCGGGGAAGCACATGAAGCTTCCGGTGCAGGTGGAGATCGCGCGTCCCGGCACCATGGCTGAGGGCATTACGCAGGAGCTCTTCATCATCGCGAAGGATGCCAAGCCGCGGCTCCTCGATCGCATCCTGGGGGAGAATCGGGGGTCCGTGCTCGTGTTCACGCGTACGAAACACGGCGCCAAGAAAGTGGCGCGCCTCGTGCGCCAAATGAGTCATACATCCGCGGAGATCCATGCGAACCGTTCCCTGGCTCAGCGCCGGGATGCGCTCGACGGATTCAAGAGCGGGAAATACCGCGTACTCGTGGCCACGGACGTCGCCTCGCGCGGGATCGACGTGAAAGGCATCGAAATCGTCATCAACTACGACCTGCCGGATAATCCGGAGGATTACGTACACCGCATCGGCCGCACGGCGCGCGCCGGACTCGCGGGCCGCGCTATCTCCTTCGCGACTCCGGACCAGCGCCGTGACATCCGCGACATCGAACGGCTGATCCGAAAACAGCTTCCCGTTTCCAAACAGCCCGATCTTCCGGCCGCGCGTCCGATGATGCGCGAGGAGCGCGGGGACCGGTCCTTCAAACCGCGCGGAGGCCGTGATCATGATTCCGGCCGTTCGCGTTCCACGGGCCGCGGAACCCCGCGAGGGTCATCGCGCGGATCATCGCCGCGCCGGCCATCCGGATCGGGATCACGGTCAAAACCGTTCAGGCGGCCATCCGGATCGGGATCGCGGAAGCCGCGCGTGCATTACTAGCACAGCCGCCGTTGTCCACACTGGCGGATCTTGTTCCGCGTGATATGCTGAACATCCGAGATAAAGTTATCCATCTATGCCTCAAGAAACAACGCTGAACGAGGTACTGGAAGCCGTACAAACGCTGGCCGGCCATGTTGACGAGCAGTTTGCTGAAGTGAGAGCGGACCTCTCCGGCGTCAAGCAGGATCTCTCCGGCGTCAAGCAGGACCTCTCCGGCGTCAAGCAGGACCTCTCCGGCGTCAAGCAGGACCTCTCCGGCGTCAAGCAGGATCTTGCCGATACGAAAAACGAACTCCTCACGGAGATCGACCGTTTTGTTGTCCTGCACCAAACCCTGGACGTGGAACTCGCGTCCCTGCGCTCCCGTTGCGAACGCATGGAATTGTTTATGGTTCGCGTCGGAAAGAAGCTGGACATGGAATACGAACCCACGTAAACGGGTCCGAGTTGCGACAGATTCAAAGACGGCTCTGAAGAGCCGCCTTTTTTGATGATTTTATTTGACCTCGACAACGATCTCTTTGTCCGTTGCCACGTAACTCACGAGCCGTGAAATATCGTCTTTCGCCCGGTCGTTCGCGCGCGCGATCAGATCCTCGCGCTCCGCCATTTCTTCCGCGGTGGACGAAAGGAGGGAGAGGGCTTCGTTATACCCATCATCCGAATCGAGAACGCGTTTGAGGATGCCTTCCTTGTTCTTGAGCTCGATCGGTCCCACGAGCCGCGCATTGAAGAGCTTGCTTGCCGGGATGCGCACGGTGATGCGTCCGGCTTCTTCGTCGAGCGTCACGTCATCGTCTTTGACCTGTGCCAGGTCCACGCCCATGTTCACTTCCATGGTCCCTCTGGCTTCAATCGTCTGTCCGAAGAAGAAGTCCTTCCACGCACTCCCGGTACTCCGGTCAATCGTCACCGGCGTGTCGAAGATGTAGGTCTGCGTTACGAGGAACCCGCGGTCATGGAGCGCGGTCAAAATAGCCTGCGCGTTCACGGTCTGATGCTCTTCCGCCTTAGGCATAAAAAGCTTGTAGCCCGCAAAGAGGCCGGCGGAGAAAAAGATGAGGAGGCCGATGAGCGACCAGATGAGAATGACGCGTATTCGTTCCATATGATTTGTATTGTAGATGAATGATACAGAATGGCCTAATTTGGAGAATTTGTCAATCCCGGGCATGGGGCACGCGGTCTCATCCCATCGCCCTATGCTCCTAAAAAGAGAAGCGCGCCGCAGGTGGAGTTACTGCGGCGCGGTGGGTGGGGGGTTATTCGTCTGGAAAGATGCGAGGGTATTTTTCAACTTCAGCCAGCA
>CAYMPS010000091.1:0-4309 GCA_964392485.1 uncultured Gammaproteobacteria bacterium
TAATATTCAACCTCGTAATCGCTTTGGATGTTTACGAGCACATCGTGGTAGCGCTTCATCGCCGCCGCATCGGGCATCGGGTACTTTTTGCCGAACATTCCGTTGAATGCACGCACCGCGTTCCCAATCATTCCCGATGATTGAAACGTCAGGTACTCAATCGGCGCTTTCACCCCTCGCTGTTTCAGATCGCGAATGATTTCTTGCGAAAGGGTATCCAGCCGTTTTACCTTGATGTTATCAAGCGCCGCCCGTTTTTCCCGCAGCCGCTCCGCAGCGACATCTTTCCTCGGAGTGTTCTGTTCGTACGATTTGATTTCATGGCGCAGATCTTGAATGAGGTGCTTGGCGTCCGCGATGATCTCAAACTCTTTCCGTTCGTCCTTGGTGTTTTCATCTTTCGCATAGAGGAGATCCAGCCTCTCGTCAAGTTCCGACTCCAGGTTATCCAGCAGTTCAAGTTCCGTGATGAACAGCTTTATTTCATCAGAGCCGCTATCTTCAAAGCGTGCGATCTCGCCTCGGATCCGTTCCGCGAGGCTCGCGGCTTCCGCGCTTTTCGCCCTCGTCCCCTCGATATTTGCGGGAATCCGTTGGAGTTCTCCGGCTTCCATGTGTTCGAGCGCATCAGCTATTTCCCGATCAGGCGTCTCTTCCCGCTCGATGATGAGCGCGGCTTCATCCGCCTTTTGCTCCGACGCTCCCTTTGGCTCCATCCGTTCAACGACGTCATCGATCTCTTCATCCGTTACCTGCTCCAGATCTTCTTTGGCTTCTCGAATAACCCTCCGGTCTTCTTCAAAAAGCGCGTGGATCGTCTCATGGACATCCTTCAGCGCTTTCTCCGCCACTTCATACGCCACCACGTTCGCCCGCTTCTTCGCTTCATCGACCGAAGCGTTCAGCTCCTCCATGCGCCGTTCGATCATTTCAGCGCGATCTTGGAGCTTGAGTTCCAGTACGCCCCGGGCATCCGCGTCGATCGTCCCCTTTTTGAGATTCCGACGAATTTCAGCCTGTTCTCCAAGCTCGTCCATGAATTCGAGCTGCGCTCCGACATCGTCCGGCTCTTCTTCTCGCGCACGTTGCTCCGTCCGTTCTTCGCTCGCTTCCTCCACGGCTTTCTGAATCTTTTTGAGTACGCGATCAATCTGCTTGCGCGCCGTCGTGATCTCTTCCCGCTCTTTTCTGGCGGGACCAAGGTCGCGTTGGAGCTCCGGCCGCTCGGTCGCCTCATAGAGCGCGTCTTCCAGTTCAACATCATACTTTCGCAACGAAAGGACGAGCTCCCATGCGTCCGCATACGGCTGTTCCATGTGTTTGAAGAGTTCATTGATCCGATCCGCCTCGCGCTTGGCTTCCGCGGCGATCGCCAAGTGGCGATTGAGCGTTTCGTCCTGATGGAGCGACATCTCCGCGGACTTTTGGTCGAATTCCTCCATGAGCTCATCCGGGAGTTCAATGAGATCTCGGGATTCGTCCCCGGCCCCGGCTTCGCGGATATTCGGCTCTTTTGCGTCCGTATCTTCCACGGGAAGCCGCTCGGCTGTTGATCCTTCGAGTTTGGACATATCGCTAAATAGTATACCCGTTTTGGCTCGCCGTGGGAACGGAGGGGGAGTTGAATTGGAAAAGGGAATACGGAATACGGAATATGGACTTTGGAATATAGAATTTGGAATACGAAATGCGAACGATCATCATCTCTTTCCCGAGCGGAGCCGCCTCCGGACGTTGCTTTTTTGATGAGATTATTTGGACATCGTGAAAGAAACGAGACGTTGAGATGATATTCCGTATTCCATAAAAAAACCGCCGGGGCGAACCCGACGATTTTTTCTTACGCTCCGACGATCTTCTTAAAGACTTCCGGATGATGCATAGCGATTTCACTCAGGACCTTGCGGTCAAGATCGATGTTTTTTGATTTGAGCGCGGCGATGAGCTTGGCGTACGTGGTTCCGGTTTCGCGCGCCGCGGCATTAATGCGCGTGTTCATGAGCGCTCGATTCGTTCGCTTTTTGAGCTTCCGGCCCGTGCGCGCATAGACGCCGGCTTTCACGGAGGCTGTTTTCGCGAGCTTCAGTTTGGACTTTCGGCCCCACATCATCCCCTTGGTCCGGCTCAGGATGTTCTTTCGGCGTTTGACGTGCTGGGTTCCGCGTTTGACTCGTGGCATAGTATTGGCTTTTGGCTTTCGGCTTTTGGCTGCTCTGGCCGGATGCCAGATGCTAAAAGCTAAAAGCCAATTCAGAAATTAGCAATGAGGATCTTAATATTCTTCTCGAAGGATTTGGACATCTCTTCGTCGCGACGCTTGTTGCGCGTTACTTTTCCGGGCTCACGGCTGTTGAAGTGGCCCTGTCCGCCTTTGCGGCGCATGATCTTGCCGTTCGGGGTAATGCGGAAGCGTTTGGAGACGGTCTTTCGTGTTTTTTGCTTCATATGGTGAATGTTGACGTGTTAGCGTGTTATCGTGTCGGCGTGTTGCTACGGGAGCGTGACGCGTCAACGGTTATTTCCTTCCGATGATGGCGGAAACGTTTCCGCCCTGCCGTTTAACGGGCTGTTCGACGAAGATGTCATAGGACTCTTTGAGGTCGCTGATGAAGCCTTCGATGCGCTGCATGGCGATGTCGCTGTGCGCTTTTTCGCGTCCGCGCAGGATGATTTCGATTTTGAGCTTCTGTCCGGAATCAAGGAACTCTTTGGCTTTCTGCTTGCGAATGTTCAGATCATGTTCTCCGATCTTCACGCTGAGCCGTACGCCTTTCACTTCCACTTTTCGCGCATGCGTTTTCTTTGCCCTTTGCTCTTTCTCTTTCTGATACTTAAATTGTCCGTAGTCGATAATGCGGCAGACCGGGGGAACGGCCGTTGGCGCAACTTCAACGAGATCGAGTTCTTGTTCGCGAGCCATCCGGAGTGCGTCAAACGTTTTCATGACGCCGAGCGGTTTTCCTTCCGAATCAACGACGCGGACTTCGGGTACGCGAATGGCGTCGTTCGCTCGGAACTGTTTTCCGAGATCGAGCTGAGGCCTTCTGTTTCTGCGGTAGTGGATTCTCATGGCATTATTTCGCATTGCGTCCGCCTGCGGCAGACGGATATTTCGCATTGATAATCGTTCGTCCCGCGCCTTTAGGGCGTTCGACGACATGGTGGAGATGGGGGGAGTTGCACCCCCGTCTGGTCTAGGCAAGACACTTCCTCATTCACAGATCGTAGTCCGTTCTTTGTTTCGAGATGATGCGGTGAGCGGACAAGAACATCATCTTTACGCTGCCGGCCGATGTCTCCGCGCGCAGGCGGCGAGTACGTGCGGATGAGCCCGAGGATATGACGATCGGTCGCTTTTTTACGGGCGCGAAAAGCGGGATCGGAATGGACGTCTCGACTTAGGCGAGAGCCATTGCAGGCGTCGGTGCACGGAACGCAGATGCGACCGTGTCCTTCACCTTATTGAAGACATTGGCAGTTGTCTCGTTCGGGAGTGTTTTACGAATGATCCCGGCATTCGGTCTGCAGAAGTGAAATGAACTATCCATCAATCCTCGGCATCCCCGTTTTAGGGCATCGGGCAAAGGGCATGGGGCATCGGGTCTCTTCCCGCTGCCCATTGCCCCATGCCCCTTGCCCGTCTATTCGCTGAGATGGCGTTCCACATCACGCTCAATGTCTCGCCGCTTGAGAGTCTCCTTTTTATCAAAGGACTTTTTGCCGCGGCAGAGGCCAAATTTGAGCTTTATGTGACGGCCACGAGGATACAGTGAAATGGGTATCAATGTCAAGCCTTTTTGCTTTAATTTCCCCAATAATCGTTCCCGTTCGCTTTTTCGTATGAGGATTTTCCTGGACTTTGACGGATCATAGCCTTCCATGCGGCCGGCTTTGGCGTAAGGGGCGATTTTTAATCCCTTGACCCAGAGCTCGCCCGCATCGAAGCTCACGAAGCTTCCCGCCAGGTTCGCGCCTCCTCCTCGGATGGATTTGACTTCCGCTCCGGTCAGCACAATACCCGCTTCGAATTCTTCGAGCGTTTCGTAGTCGTATCGCGCTTTCCGATTATCCGCGAAGTTCGTCATAGGTAAGGGTGGACGGGTATATTGAGGTACATCGCTCGCGAGCGACGCACTCGAGGGGGGTGGCCGCCGTCCGCCAACGCATAATTCGCAATATGCGATTCACGGCACTCCCGTCTCCTGTCCCGTCATGCTATCCTCTCTCTACCATCCTGTCGATCCCGACGGGAAAATAGAATATATGCCTACACAAGAGCGCGTTATCACCATATCAATAAAGACGATCG
>CAYMPS010000092.1:0-4299 GCA_964392485.1 uncultured Gammaproteobacteria bacterium
TTCCTTTCATCCTACTCATCAGCGCGTTGCTCCGGTAACGCGCTTTTGAATGCATATTTGGCGAATTATTCGCTTATTTTAGCGCCTTGACTTAGATGTGGAATAGTGGCAATCTACATCCCGCTACGATTAGCAGTCTATTCATGAGAGTGCTGATCCTAACGACAAACATATCTCAATATACTGAACATATTTATGTCCACACTACATCCGCTCGGCGACCGCCTCATTGTGAAGGCGCTCACCAAAGAAGAGAAGACGGCATCCGGCATCATCCTCCCGGACACGGCCGACACGGAACGGCCGGAGCAGGGAGAGGTCATTGCCGCGGGCCCGGGTCGTTTGCTCGACAATGGTTCGCTCGCTCCCATGACCGTGAAGGTCGGGAACAAAATCGTATTTAAGAAATATTCACCGGACGAGGTGAAGGTCGATGATGAAGAAGTGCTCGTCATCTCCGAATCCGACGTCTTGGCTGTTATTGAGTAATTAGTGCGTGGTGCGTAGGGCGTAGTGCGTGGCGTATGACCACGAACCATGTACCACGAACCACGAACCTACATATGTCCAAGCAAATTATTTTCAACGAAGAAGCGCGCCATGCGCTCAAGCGCGGCGTGGATAAACTCGCAAACGCCGTTAAAGTGACGCTCGGTCCGAAGGGCCGCAACGTGGTCATCGACCGCGGGTACGGATCTCCGACGATTACGAAAGACGGCGTGACCGTGGCAAAAGAGATCGACCTCGAAGATAAGTTCGAGAACATGGGGGCGGAACTCGTCAAAGAAGTTGCGTCGAAGACGAACGACGTGGCCGGAGACGGGACCACCACGGCAACGGTGCTGGCACAGGCCATGATCGCCGAAGGCATCAAGAACATCACGGCCGGCGCGAATCCGCTCGCTGTCCGTCGGGGTATCGAAAAGGGCGTTGAAGCGATCGTCGCCATGATCAAAGAGAAGATCGCGAAGCCGGTTGCGGGCGACGATGAGATCGAGCAGGTCGCCTCGATCAGCGCAAATGATCCGGAGATCGGAAAGATTATCGCCGCAGCGATCAAGGAAGTGGGGCAGGATGGCGTGATCACGGTTGATGAATCCCAGTCGTTCGGCATCGAAACGGAGACGGTCAAAGGCATGCGCATCGATAAGGGCTACGTGAGTCCGTACATGGTTACGAACGCGGAGCGCATGACGGCGGAATACGGAGATGCGCCGATCCTCGTGACGGATAAGAAGATTTCTTCCGTGCAGGAGCTCGTGCCGATTTTGGAAAAGGTTGCGCAGAGCGGCAAGAAAGAGATGATTATCGTTGCGGATGACGTTGAGGGCGAGGCGCTCACCACGCTCGTATTAAACAAGCTTCGCGGTGCGTTCAACGTGCTCGCGGTCAAAGCGCCGGGCTTCGGCGACCGCCGCAAGGATATGCTGCAGGATATCGCCATCGTCACGGGCGCCTCGTACATCACGGAAGACCTCGGACGCAAGCTCGATTCCGTTGAGCTCGGAGATTTGGGAAACGCGCAGAAGGTGATCGCGACGAAAGAACACACCACATTCGTTGGCGGCGCCGGTGATGAATCCGCCATCAAGGATCGCGCGGCTTCCATTCGCAAGGCCATTGAGAATACGGACAGCGAATTTGACCGCGAGAAGCTCGAGGAGCGCGTGGCCAAGCTCGTTGGCGGCGTAGGCGTCATCAAAGTCGGTGCGGCAACGGAAGTAGAGACGCAGGAGAAAAAGCATCGCATTGAAGATGCGGTTTCAGCCACCAAGGCGGCAACCGAAGAGGGAATCGTCCCCGGAGGCGGCGTCGCCTTCCTTCGCACGCTCCCGGCACTTGAGGCCGTGAACGCAGTGGGCGATGAGGCGGTCGGCCTCTCCATCTTGCGGCGTGCGATCGAAGAACCGATCCGCATCATCGCGGAAAACGCCGGCAAGGACGGCGCCGTGGTTGCCGAAGAAGTCCGCAAGCAGAGCGGTCCGATCGGATACAACGCGGCAACGGATACGTACGAAGATCTCTTAAAGGCGGGCATCGTTGATCCGACCAAGGTCACGCGAAGCGCGCTTCAGAATGCGGCGTCTGCCGCGGCCATGTTCCTGACCACCGAATGCGCCATCACGGATATCCCGAAGAAAGAGGATGATGCGCCGGGCGCCGGTGCAGCCGGCATGGGCGGCGGCATGGGCATGGGCTTCTAGGAGGCTTTGACCATCAGAAAAGATAAAAAACGTCCGGGGAATCCTCGGACGTTTGCGTTGGGGCGCGGGTTGTGGGGCACGGGGCGCGGTATCCGGAGGGGTGGGTGGTGGATAAGTAAGGGTTGACAGGGTAAACGGAATCGGTCACTAACTGAAGTATATGAAGATTCAAACGCACGAAGATCTTTTAGCGTGGCAAAAGGCCTTTAAAGTCGCAAAAGACATTTACAAATTAACCGAAAAATTTCCTCCTTCAGAACAATATGGCCTCGTTTCTCAAATGAGACGGGCGGCTGTATCCGTTCCATCGAATATTTCGGAAGGCTACCATCGCGGATCCCGAAAGGAATACAAGCAATTCTGTTATATCGCATATGGATCTGCCAACGAACTTCATACGCAGCTTAAACTAGCTCTTGCCCTCAACTATGCAAGCACGGAGATCGGCGCAATCATGCGAGAACTCGAATCCACCCTTAAGCTCCTCAATCGTCTCTGCCATGCTCTCTAGATGTCCCGCGCCCCGCGCCCCGTAACCTGCGCCCTGACGCCACGACACGTGTCCGCAACGAACTTCCCCCCTCCTTCTTCCTATGTTATCCTCAAGACATATGACTGAATCAATGCAAGGGACCGTCATCCCAAAATTCGATGCGAAGGACGTGGAGGACCATAAGCTCATGGCCGCGCTCTCGTACATCGGCATCCTGTGTCTGGTGCCGCTCTTGGTCATGCGCAAATCGCGCTTCGCGCAGGAGCATGCCAAACAAGGCCTTCTTTTATTCATCGTCTGGGTTATCGGATCCTTCGTCTTCTGGGTTCCGCTCTTCGGCTGGGCCGCGCTCATGGTGGTTTTCGTCGTGAACGTCATTGCCTTTGCCAAGTGCCTCATGGGCGAGTTCTGGGAGATTCCGGTGATCGGGCCGTACCGGAACAAGATCAATTTTTGACGTTGAAAAAAGCAGGCTGTGAAGCTTGCTTTTTGTTATGATGGGTCTATGGTCAGCTGTCTATCGTTGCAGACGCCTCCGGAGATCAACAGACAATAGACAATAAACAACAGACATCCCATGCTTCATCCCATTCTCGAACGTACGACAGATCTCAAACGCCGCATCAACGATGCCTGGCGCGTGTTGAATTTGGATGCGGTCAAAGAGAATATTAACGCGCTCGAAGCTGAGGCCTCCGCACCGGATTTTTGGGAGGATCAGGAGCGTGCAAAGAAAGAATCGCAGAAACTCGCGGATCTCAGGGATGAATATGAGGCGTGGGAAGGATTACGATCAGGCGTTGAGGAGATCCGGGGACTCATTGAAATTGCGGAGCAGGAGAAGGACGAGGGAATCATGGATGACATCGAGAAGATGCTTGAAACATCGGAAAAGCGCTATGCGGACATGGAGTTCTCCATGCTCTTCAACGGCGACCATGATGCGAAGAATGCGATTCTGGGCATCCATGCGGGTGCGGGCGGTACGGATGCGCAGGACTGGGCTGAGATGCTTTTGCGCATGCTGCTCCGGTACGCGGAGAAGAAGGGATGGAAAACGAAGATTCTCGATGAGAGCCGCGGCACGGAGGCCGGCATTAAATCCGTCACGTTTACGGTCGAAGGCCGCCATGCGTACGGGCACCTTAAGAGCGAGGCCGGTGTTCATCGCCTCGTTCGCCTGTCTCCGTTCAATTCGGATAATCTTCGTCAGACGAGCTTCGCTCTCGTTGAAGTTTTGCCGGAGTTCGACGAGACCGTGAAGGTGGATGTAGATCCGGAGGATCTTCGCATTGATACGTTCATGAGCGGGGGAAAGGGCGGGCAGAGCGTAAACACGACCTACTCCGCGGTGCGCATCGTCCACGTGCCGACCGGCATAACGGTTTCCTGTCAGAACGAGCGGTCCCAACAGCAGAACAAGCAGGTTGCCATGAACATCCTCAAGGCAAAGCTCCTGAAGCTGAAGGAAGATGAACTTCTCAAAGAACGTCAGGACCTGCGCGGAGAGTACCATTCCGCCGAGTGGGGGAACCAGATCCGGAATTACGTCATCCACCCGTACCAGCTGGTCAAAGATACGCGCACGGGCGTGGAAACCAC
>CAYMPS010000093.1:0-4251 GCA_964392485.1 uncultured Gammaproteobacteria bacterium
CATGCCATTTACACTTGACAATCCGTCAGTTTTGTGTCATGCTCGCTCGTTCGGGTGAAGCTGGTTTCGCCCAACAGATCAGCCCTTTTGACAAGGAGGCAACATGGGGAACGAACGAAAAACCCCGACGACTCAAGAAACGAGCGTGGCACCCGTGACGAACATGGAGACCGCTCGCAGGCGACAGAAGTGGGAAGAACTCAAAGCGCAACGTGCCGACGAGGAACGGCGAGCGTTATCGCAGGAGATCGAAGAGTTGAAGCAGCTCCTCGCGGAAACTGAAGAACAGGTAAGCCAAGGAGAAGATATCGCCTTCGCACAGTTCGAACGCGCGGAAGCCAACAAGAAAGAAGCGGAAGCGTCCCGCCGACAGTTGGAGGAAATCGGAAAGCAGAACAGCTCCCTGGTCCGGGAACTCGAGAAGCGCCTCGAGGAGATGAAGCGACAATTCCTCGGATGGGAGCTCTTCAAGTCCCGCCTGGCAAACGTACTCATTGAGCACGGACTGAATCCGCAGGACGCCATGCCGCAGAATGAAGAAGAGGAGCTCATCGCCGGACGCATGCCCGAAGGCCTGAGCTACGCGAACCTGGAGTACATCCTCGCCGAGTACCGCAGTGCACTCTGCTTCAATGAAGAGGATGTGGAACAGGTCTTGGACGCGCTCTTTGCCCAGCCGGATGCAGAGCAGGATGCAGCGCCCCGGCTCCGTTCAAGTCCGGTCTCGAGTGAGCAGGCACCGCAAACGAAACGTCCGGTTTCTCTCGACGACTTCGACGTGGTCTTCACCTCGGAGCCGAAACCCCGATCCATTCCGCCATCCGCGTTCCCTGAACAGGGCGCGGAACAGGCCGAAATAGAAACACGGAAGCGGCAAGACACGCTGGAGTACGAAGAACTCACTCCTTTCAACCCCTCGGCAAGCGCAGCCCCCGTTCCGCTTCTAAAGCCGGCACCGGATGATCCGGAAGTTCCGGACGAAGACTGGGACGAAGAGGCGGAAACGAATCATAGCCTGACCATGGGCTTTGATCCGCGATTCGATTCGGATGAACCCCCGAGCAGAGCCGCCATCCTCCCGCCATCCGAGCTGAGGCCGGAAGGCTGGAAACCGCCGAAGGTGCAGCCGATGGGAGTCGTCAGAAGCGGCGACCCGGAGGCGCGCCGGAGAACCGAAGAACGAGCCAAGCAGCGAAAGAGGTAACCGCCTCCTCCCCCTTAACCTAAACGCCCCGACAGATGAACGCTGTCGGGGCGTACTTTTTTTCGATTCATGATTTTGACGATCATCTTCTAACCTTCAGGAAGAGAAGCCGACTTCCGATAGCCAGCTGTCGATAGCCAGCTGCCGATAGCCAAAAGCCGGCTGCCAAAAATTATTCCTCCGGGTAGATCTTATTTCCTTCTTCGTCGTACAGACTGATGGCCTGCACCGGACAGGATTGGGCTGCGAGCAGAATCGTATCATCATCCGCGGCGTGCGCGTCGACGACGTACGCCTTATTGTCATCACCGAGCTGGAACACGCCCGGCGCGACCGTAACGCACGGAGCCGCACCGATGCACGCGTCCGGATCAACGACGATCTTGGCGATCTTTATCGGTTTGGGAGATTCTTGAGACATAATTTTAATTTCCGAGTTAACGCGTTTGCGTGTTATCGAGTTAACTCGCCAACACGCAAACTCGACAACACGTTAACATATTTATTCATCTTTACCAAAATGCTTCTCCCGATAGAAACGAATGAGCTGTTCGACCTCCGGAATACAAGACGGATCACCGGTTCCCACCTTGGTTTTCTCCTGAACCTCCTCGATCGTACGTGCGCCGTCGAGCACGGCTTCCTCGATGTCGTGATCCGTCACCTTCAGATCGCGATCAATGATCCTGCCCTGTTCCACCTCGATCAGGTCGTTTCTTCCGGCCTTGCGATAGTAGTCGTTAATGGCCGCGCGCAGGGCCTTATCCCCGAGCACCGAGCAGTGGACTTTGCGCATAGGCAGTCCGCCCAGTCGCTCCATGATGTCCTGCGGCTTGATCCTGCGTGCTTCTTCGAGCGTCATACCGCCGTTCTCCAAAACGATCACGCTCATCATGGAGGTGCTGGCGATCGCGGATGCGCACCCGAACGTCTGCCACTTGAGATCCGTAATCCGCTCCGAAGCCGGATCCACCTTAATCCAAATTTTCATGACATCCCCGCATGCCGGCGACCCGACCATGCCGAGGCAGGCGTCGCCGTACGACGCTTCATCTTCCATAAAATTCCGCGGATGGAAGAAATGATCTTTTACCTCATCGGAGTAAAACCAGCTCTGTTTTCCATCACGCGCTTTAACGTCGGGCATATTAATTCAAATAATTGAAAAGATTGAGATTATTTTTTCAATCTTCCGTTTTTTTTAATTTCATCCTCTTCCTTAAAATACTTCATCTCCACCTTGACCGGACTCATGTGGCGAAGTTTTTTAACGACGCCCGGAACCACCCTGATGACATGGTCGATATCCGCCATGGTCGTTGATCGGCCAAGCGAGAATCGAATGGATCCGTGCGCGGCTTCGTACGACATGCCGATCGCGCGGATGACGTGCGATGCATCGAGTTTTGCGGACGCGCAGGCGGATCCGGTTGAAACCTGAATGCCCTTTGCATCCAGATAGAGCACGGCCGCTTCCCCTTCCATATCCATAAAAGAGATGTTCACGTTGTTCGGAAGGCGCTTGCACGGATGACCGTTCAATCGACTCTTCGGGATCTTGAGCAGGCCGATCGTGAGATGATCCCGAAGTTTCAAGAGGCGCGTATATTCCTTCTCCTTCTTCTCTTCGGCGACTTCCAGTGCCTGAGCCAGTCCGACGATGCCCGGAACATTCTCCGTGCCGGAGCGAAGACCGCGCTCCTGACCTCCGCCGTACATCACGGGCTCAAGCTTCACGGTGCGCTTCACGAACAGAACGCCGATACCCTTCGGTCCGTAGAGCTTTGATCCGTTAAACGTCAGGAGATCCGCGTGCAGTTTTTCAACATCCAAATCCAATACTCCCGCCGCCTGACATGCGTCCGTGTGAAAGAGCGGGTACTTCGTATCACGTTTCTTCCGCCACGCGAGAATCTCCCGACCGATCTCTTGAATGGGCTGGATGGTTCCGATCTCATTGTTCGCGTACATGATGGAAACGAGGACCGTCGTCTCTTTGATCGCCTTCACGACATCTTTCGCCGAGACGAGACCGTACGCGTCAACCGGCAGGATGGTGAGATCGATTTCCCTGTTTTTCGCCAGACGCTTTAACGGTTCGAGGACGGCGGGATGCTCGATAGCGGATGTGATGAGATGGCATTTGGCGTTTGGCGTTTGGCGTTTGGCTCTCACGACTCCCTGGATTGCGAGGTTGTCGGATTCGGTGCCGCCGGAGCAGAAGATGATCTCATCTTCATGCGCATGGAGAACGTCCGCGATGCGCTTCCGCGATTCCGTTACCGCGCGCTTCGCGTCCAATCCCGCGGAATGGAAGGAGGACGGGTTCGCAAACCGATCAGAAAAAAACGGCTTCATGGCGCGAAGCACGGATGGATCTACGGGCGTGGTCGCCGCGTGGTCAAGATAGATTCGTTTCATTGGTTTATCGGGAGGTCGGAAAATGGAAATTGTGCGCCAGAGGCGTACCCGCCTATGGCGGGGAATTTTAAAGAACCGCCTTGCGCATCTCCCTCCATTTTCCAATTTCCGTCTTACACAAACTCGGCGAGCGTCTTTTTCTTCAGTGATGCATGCAAGTCCTTCTGCAGGACGTCCCACAGCCGTTTGGAAGAACAGCGATGCTCCATCGGACAGGTCCCGCCGTGGCACTCCACGAGATCCATTGGCCCTTCAATGGCCGTAACGATCTGCTCCGCGTTGATCTCTTTCGGATCTCTGACCAGACGGTATCCGCCCCCGGGCCCGCTCCGTCCTTGGATGAGGTTCGCGCTCTTCAGTGCGGCCGCGATCTCTTCCAGGTAACCGTCGGATACGTGCATGCGCGCCCCGACTTCACGAAGCGAAACGTAGCCGCCGGACTTCGCGAGTTCCGTCATGAGAATAAATCCCATGTGGAGCCGCGCGGGAATACGAAAGAATCCTTGCATAATAACCTAGTCGTGCGCTAGGGAATACTATAGAGCGACATCAAGCCTGTCAAATGATACAAGCTGGCGGCTGGCCGGGATGGTAAGGACGCCTCAGCCAAATGCCAAACGCCGGCT
>CAYMPS010000094.1:0-3852 GCA_964392485.1 uncultured Gammaproteobacteria bacterium
TGGGTCGTATCCGCCGACATGGGCTACGGTCATGACCGCGCGGCGCACGCGCTGGAGGAACTCGCCTACGGCAAATTCATCACATCGAATAACTATAAGGGAATTCCGAAAAACGACCGCAAACTCTGGAGGGAGACACGGAGGATTTACGAGGCGATCTCGCGCCTCAAGCCGGTTCCGATCCTCGGTAACCTCCTGTTCGAGGCGATGGATCGCTTTCAGGAAATTCCGAAATTCTACCCGCGACGCGACCTTTCGAAGCCGAGCTTCCAACTCCTCGCCATGTACCGGGTCATCAAAAAGGGACTCCTGAAGCACCTCACGGAAGAGCTTCAGGCCAAACGCAGGCTCCCGGTCATCTGTACGTTCCCCATGACAGCTATCGCTCTGGAGTATCACGGCTATTCGGAAGACATCTACACCGTAGTCACGGATACGGACATGGCGCGCGCATGGGTTCCGGAAGACCCAAAGCGCAGTAAGATCAAATACATCGCGCCCACCGGACGCGTGGTTGAGCGCCTCAAACTCTATGGCGTCCGTTCCGAACAAATTTTCCATACCGGATTCCCCCTTCCCAAACGCATCATCGGCGGCAAGGACAGCAAGATCCTCAAACCGGATCTGGCTCAACGCATCTGTAACCTGGATCCGAAAGGCGTGTTCACGTCGCGTTACTGGCGTACGCTCCAGGCGGAGCTCGGCACGAAGGTGTGCTCTGCGAATCTTCATTCGCGTCCCGTTACAATCACGTTCGCCGTGGGCGGCGCAGGCGCGCAAAAACAGATCGGCGTAAACATTATCAAGTCGCTCCGTGAAAAGATCAAGAAGAAGCACATGCGGCTCATTCTCGTGGCCGGAACGCACAAACGCGTCGCGAAATTTTTTACGAGAAACGTCAAGCTCGCAGGCCTCGGAAAGGAGCTCGGGACCGGCGTTAAAGTGTTCTACGAACCGGAACGCCACAAATATTTTGATGGGTTTGATCAAGTACTCAGAAAAACGGACATCCTTTGGACCAAGCCTTCCGAACTGTCATTCTACACCGGAGCCGGCCTTCCGATTGTCATGGCGCCGCCCGTAGGTTCCCAGGAGGAATTCAACAAGCTCTGGCTCTATAACGTCGGCGGCGGCATTGCCATGCACAACGCATCCACGTGCAACGAATGGCTTCAGGATTGGATCGATAGCGGCGCATTGGCGCGCATGGCGTGGAACGGGTATATCGAAGCGCCCACACACGGCGCGTACCGCATCGACAGCATTATCGCCGGAGAGGAGATTAGCGACCTTGAAACGCCGCCGATGGTCGTGTAGACCCCCGGAAGCCGCGGATCATCGTTTAGACGTTTTTTCGTGTTAAATTACGCAGGAAATTTGGAGGAATGCGGGATATCTTGACAGATATCATAAATCATTCTAAGGTCTTTTATTGCACATTTCCAAGGGAAGGAGGCTCATTTGAAAGCCGTTATCGACATCCTCTGTTACCAGACAAACCCGCTTCGAAGCCTCATGATCGAACTCGGGATCCCGAACCCGCAGAGCGTCGCGGACATCGCGATCGACCTCTTCAACTACTGCCTTTCGAAGACCGCGGAATGCAGAGAGGTCGAGGGGATAAGCATGGATGATATTCACCGGATCAGTCCGGAAGCGCGTGCGACCCTTCAGCTCACGAGCCGTCCATGGGCGTACGGCGACATCCTGCGTTCATTACGGAAAGGACCTATAAAGCGATCGCGGCCCATTCCGCTAAAATTCAGCGGTAATCGTGCCGCGGCCATACGTGAATCGATGCGCTCTCTCGTACTGAAATCAAAAGAACGCCTTCTCGCGAATGCGCTATTTCTCCTTCGGTCCCTGGTCAGGGCAAAGAGAATCGGACAATCAATGATCATATTTCGGATGCACTCCGATCTTCATACGAGACCCTCGCGAAACGTGAACCCCGCATCATCAAGCTTCCCCCCTCCAAGTGAAACGCCTCTCCTCAATTAACACCGACTCCGTCATGGATGTCGGTGTTTGCGTTTTATGGGAATACAGAATACGAAGTAGCTCCTCTCCGTATTCCGCATTCCCCATCTCAAATTTCAATCCTCGAAAACAACCAGCTGCCGATGCCGATGAATAAGGCCGTGATGCCCGTGAGTGCTACCACGTCCGTGGCCAAACCCAGGTACGATGCGCCGAGCAACAGATGCCGCAAGGCGTCTACGCCATACGAAAGCGGGTCAATGCGCGCCACGACCGTAAGCGCCGCGGGAAGGCCTTCCAGCGGGAACAGCGCGCCCGAGAGGAAGAAGAGCGGCATCACGAGGAAGTTCATAATGAGCTGGAAGCCCTGCATATCTTCGAGGAGCGAGGCGATGGCCGTACCGAGCGCCGTGAACAGGAGCGCGGTCACGAACATGATGAGGATCGCCGGAATGATCGCCGGGAGGCTGACCGGACGGAACCCGATGGCGATCGATAGGAGGAGGACGATCATGCCCTGAATGGTACCGACCGTGCCGCCGCCGAGCGTGCGCCCGATCATGATGTGCGTACGCGGCACCGGCGCCACGAGTGTTTCCTTGAGAAAGCCGAACTTTCGGTCCCAGATGATTTCGATGCCGTTGAAGATGGACGTGAAGATGATGCTCATGGCAATGATGCCCGGGGCCAAAAACTGGATGTAGCTCCCCTGCCCCGCGCGTTCGAACACGGGCCCGAAGCCGAACCCCATGGCAATGAGGAACAGCAGCGGCTGGCCAAGCGAACCTAAAATGCGCGACTTTGAACGGAGGTAGCGTTTGAGCTGACGGAGCCACAGGATGTAGATCGTATTCATAAGTGTTTCCCGTGCGGGAGAAGTTGGGAGGATCGTGTAAGCGTTTGCTTTCTGACGAGTGTTGGCTGGTTCGCGTGTTCACGTGTTGGCGTGTTTCTCTTTATCGGGAACACGCCAGCACGTGAACACGTAACAATGAACCGTCTTACCGGCGATGCCACATGGCGCGCCCCTGGCGCATGCGATCCGTGGACGTTGCGGATTCATCACGGATGGCGCTCCCCGTGAGCGCGAGGTACGCGGCTTCGAGCGTATCCGTCTTCGTGCGTTCCTTGAGATCTGCAACCGTTCCCGTGGCCACAATTTTTCCCCTGTCGATGATAGCGATGCGCTTGGCGATGCGCTCAGCCTCTTCCATGTAGTGCGTGCTAAAGAAGACGGTGATGCCCTCGTCGCGGTTCAGCGACTGCACGTAGCTCCACAGGTGCGCGCGCGTCTGCGGGTCCAGCCCGAGCGTCGGTTCGTCGAGGAAGAGAATCTTCGGATGATGAAGGAGTCCGCGCGCGATTTCGAGCCGCCGCTTCATGCCGCCGGAAAAGGTCTTAACGAGGTGGTCTTTGCGCTCCCAGAGCTCCACGAACCGCAGGAGCTCTTCGATGCGCGCGCGGCGGATGTCTTTCGGAACGCCATAGAGCACGCCGTGGAACTCCATGTTTTCGTACGCGGTCAATTCATCATCCAAACTCGGATCCTGAAACACGATGCCGAATGACTTGCGTACCGCATGCGGATCTTCGTGCGGATCCGCTCCGTTCAGCCGAATCGTGCCCGCAGTGGGCCGCAGGAGCGTGGTCAACATCTTGATGGTCGTGCTCTTGCCCGCGCCGTTCGGTCCGAGAAACGCAAACATGTCGCCCTGTTCTACCATAAACGAAATGTCATCCACGGCTGTGAGATCCTTGAATGTCTTTGTAAGCCCCTGTACGGAAATGATGTCCATAAGGAATCCAGAGTAGCAGGATGACGGAAACCTGTCGAAGGAGGATCATTGGCGCGAAAATGTAACATAAGGCGGC
>CAYMPS010000095.1:0-3825 GCA_964392485.1 uncultured Gammaproteobacteria bacterium
GCAGAACGTGTCAAACAAGGCTTACAAGTGGTGCATTGAAAACTTGAATTTTCAGCTGCTCATCCCACGGCTTCCGCCTTCTTCATGAGCAACTGGAGCTTTCGTTTCCGAAGAAGTTCGCGTGCGCGTTTGGATGCGCCGGTGAGCGCGATGGCTCCGCCGGCGGCGCCGAATGGCACCCAGTCCGGGAAGTGGCGCTCCGGCGCGGCTCCGCCGGCGGCGAGTGTATCTTCCGCATGCTTCAGGAGTTCAATTTCCTCGGCCGTGCGCGGGATGATCGTTGGCGCGTCCTTCCCGATGTCCAAAAGGCCTGTCACGCGCACGCGGTCTTCTTTCGCGAGGCGGCTCGCGCTGTAGCCTACGGCGGTCGGTACGTTCACCGGAACTTCAATGCCGTCATCCGTCTCCAACACGAAGGATTTGGATTTGACCTCCATGACCGTTCCTTCCACGGCTACGAGGCTCCACGCGTCTTCCGTGCTCGGCGCAAGGAGATCCACGAGCCGGGGCACGGGAGGCGTGCTCGTGGCCGCAGTTTTCCAGATGTCCGTTTTCTTCATGCGGAGCTCCGGACCTTTGTACGTGGCCTTCAGCGTTCCGCCCACAGCCACCGTGGATCCGAGCGGCGGCACGTTCAGGTGCGAGGGGAGGTACACGATGAGGCCGCGGCCGTCTTCGTTTTGCAGAATAAAGTTGTGCGCGGCGCCCAAAAGCTTGGGGATCGATGCCACGACTCCGGTCACGCGTACGCGCGCTTCGTTTAAGGATGCGTCAAACATATCGTCAAATGGATAAGGAGTAAGATCGGAGGGGGAGGCTGATGTTTGTTTTGATGTTGACGTATTTTCGGGTTGGCGGGTTTGCGTGTTTGATGCGAGGGCGGCGGTGAAGACCTCATTTATTTGGTTTGAGTAGTCGGTTGTCGTTTGCGGCCGGCCGGTTGTCGCGGAAGCCGAGTCGGATGGTTGAGATGAATCGGATGGCTCCATCGTTTCATCGCTCCATTGTTCCACGACGTTCGTCTGATCGTTCATCTCCGTTTCTTCGGATGCGGGTGCGGGTTCGATCTCGATGGTCGGAAAGACGTTTCGCGCGCCGGGCGTGAGCGTTTCCGCAATCTTCCATGCGCTATCTTGCGGGTCTTTGGCCCATGCCTCGCCCTTGTACGTCTGCGGGATTTCCGTTTGGTCGATGACGATGCCGTTCGTCTCCCGCAGGCTCAATTCATCCCCGCCGTTATTGAGTTTGGCGCTTGAGAGGACGACGAGCAGGTAGTTCGGCACCACGAATGCCGTTCCCTCGGGGATCGTTGCGATTTTTCCGGAAGCGTCATGCAGTTCAAGCTCGCGGTCCGTTTCGGCGGCACCGGCGTCTTCGACGTAGATTTCCACCCACTCCGGGCCGGACAGGGGGTTGGACACGGCCTCATTCAGACGGTAGGTGAGCGGCGGGTTCGCGGATTGGGCGATGGAGACTTCGGGGGATTGGGCGACCGGGTCGTTGGATGGGGATTGTTCCGCGACGTTCGTCTGATCGTTCGTCTCCGTTTCTTCGGATGCGATTTCGTCCGTCGTTTCTTCTGTTTGCGAGCCATTCGCAACATCTGCGTCCTCGGATGTGGAATCGTCGGAATCTCCATTCCCGTCATCGGTTGATGTCGACGTCGGGTCATCACTGATTATTTCCGGATCGGTTGATGTTGATGTCCCCGCGTCGATCGCTCCAACGGTTTCTTCGGTTGATGTCGACATCCGTTCGTTAATGACGCTGTCCGTAGAGGTTGCGGTTCCTTCCTCCGGTTCGACGGGTTCTTCGATCACCGGATCATCCGCCTCGGGTTCGTCCGGAATCACGCAGAGATCGCAGAAGCCCGGCGTTCCTTGATCCGGAAGGTCCGGCTTGAATCCGATTGAACTCGTTGCGGATGTCCAGCTCTCCGCGCGGTCTCCGTTCCATCGGTCCGTGCGGATCATGGATGCCTGCTCTGCGCTTGATCCGGCGAACGGCGCGGTTCCGTCGCCCGCGCGATCTACCGCGAGCCCGTTCGCATCCCGGAGCTCAAGGGCGAGCGCGCTGTTAGAGATGCCGATCGTTGACGTGGCGAGCTGAACCGGACCCGCGAGCGAGGATTTTTCATGATCCTCCGCGTAGTTCGCCACCACGTACGTTCCGAAGGGCGGAATCGCCGCATCATCCGGGAGCGAGATGATACGGTCGTTCGATCCCGCACCGTGGAGCGACCAGCCTCCGATGGTCGTTGTCGCATCACTGAGGTTCGCAAGTTCGATCCATTCGTCCGCATTCGAAAGGCTCGAACCCGCCCAAGCGACTTCCTGAATGATGACGGGAGGCGTTTCCTGCGACAGCGCCATGAGCGGCACCATGACAATTTGCAGTTGCGCGACGAAGAGCGATGCGAGCAGGGTGAGCGCGCGCTTTCTCTTTGGCGTTTTTGGAGCGTGAAGCAACCGATGGTAGGGGTATCGGGTATGCATATGGTTTTTGATGAATGAGTCTGAGAATGACTCCTTATTCCATTCAGTCTCATGGATTAAAATTTCGTGCAAGTGGAAAACTCATAACCGTGGATAAGTCTTTTTTTCCGCTCAACCATCGCATGTTGACAGGTATTGATACTGTTCTATTTTTGTTCTATACTTTAATCATGGTACAAAAACTCACTCCAAAACAGAAAGAAGTCCTGGATTACATCGTCCAGTTTCTCAATGAGGAAGGATACGCACCGTCGTACCGTGAAATCGCGGACGGGCTGAACCTGGCTTCACCCTCAACCGTGCACGTGCACATCCAATCCCTGCGCGAGCGCGGCTTCCTCCGGAATAAAGGAGGCACCTCGCGAGAACTTGAACCAACAGACAAGGCCGTGCGTTGGGGCAGGAGCGTCATTCTTCCGCTCGCAGGACTCATTACGGCAGGGGAGCCCATCGAAGCCATTCAGGAGCACGAGACTATGGCCGTTCCCGTGGATTTGGCGCCGGACTCCGCGAATTCCTACGTGCTTCGCGTTAAAGGAGAGTCCATGATCGACGAAGGCATCCTTGATGGAGACTACGTGGTCGTTGAACGGAACCCATCGCCAAAAAACGGAGACGTGGTCGTGGCTCTTTTGGATAATTCGTATGCCACGCTCAAGCGTTTCTATCGGGAAAAAGATCGCATTCGCCTTCAGCCGGCAAACGCCAAGATGAAACCGATTTACGCATTCGACCCGTTGATTCAGGGAGTTGTCCGCGCCGTTATTCGTTCCTTTAGACCCCGAACCGTTTAGAAAAAACAATTGAAGAATCTTTGCGTCCTTATGTCTGGGCTTGGTTCGTGCACTTGAATAGTGAATAGACCCCGCCCTTCCCGAAGTGTTGGACAGGCGCGAGGAAAGCCGACACAAGCATCATTTGATCTTTGGACGCCCTCCCTCCTGCGCCGAAAGGTCGAAGTCGACTTCCTCACGTTTATTCATCACAAAAAACAAACATATGATGCGCCTTCTGCGTTTCTTTTTCCCCACTATGCTCTACGAAAAAATCAATGAACCCATCGAGGTCATGGCCACCTTCCGAAAAGAGGGTGCGGAACCCATGACGTTCAAATGGGGGAATACGTATTATCAGGTGAACAAGGTAAACCTCGTGCACACGGAGCACGACGGCCGCGAGAAGATCTACTATTTTTCCGTTTCAAACGACGCTACATCTTATCGGTTGTCGTTCCGCTCCGAAAGTCTCAAATGGATGCTGGAGGAGATGTGCCAGGCGGGGTGATCAGGGCGTTACGTCGGGTGTTTGGGTGTCAATGTTGGCTTTATGA
>CAYMPS010000096.1:0-3730 GCA_964392485.1 uncultured Gammaproteobacteria bacterium
CGTCTTCTCCCTATTCCGCATCGCTCAACACGGCATCGTATTCAAACGGATCGTACACGCTCACGGCTCTTGCAACGGATACCTCCGGGAACACGGCTACCGTCACACGGTCTGTGACGATCACGAATACGTCCGGCGGGGCAGGTGGCGATCTCGAGCCGGGCGAGCCGCTGCCCAACGACGCGAGTGTGGCCTTCCTGCACCACAGCACGGGCGGGGTGATCTGGAATCAGGGGATGGTTCAGCAGTTCACCGACTACAACGCGGCCAACGGCACGAACTACTCCGCCGAAAATTTCGCCTTCCCGAAGAGCAGCCCCTACGGCTGGAACAACTACCCGTATGATTACTGGAACATCTGGGTGCAGAACGCGGGCAACGAACCCTACCTGGAGGAGCCGACCCTCGAGATCCTGGCCCCGCAGTACGATGTGATCGTGTTGAAGCACTGCTTCCCGGTGAGTGCGGTCCTCGGAGACCCGGGTGTTCCCGACATCGCCTCCATGCAGAAGTCGCACGCAAACTACGTCCTTCAGTACAACGCGCTGCGGGACAAGATGCGGGAGTTCCCCGACACGCGTTTCATCGTTTGGACGTTTCCGGCGCTCGTCGAGACGGCGACCAATGTCGATGACGCCACGCGTGCGCGCGACTTCACCGATTGGGTCAAGCAGACCTGGGATGAACCCGGTGACAATATCTTCCTCTTCGACTTCCGGCAGCTCGAGACGGGCGGGGGACTGTACTTGACGCCGGAGAACGCCGCGTCTGCGAATGACTCCCATCCCAACGAGACCTTCGGCGCCGCGACAGCGCCCCTCTTCGCGCAACGGATCATCGACGTTATCGAGGGACGCGGCGACACCGGTTCGCTCACCGGCGAGTAAGCGCGACACGAGCGGATATACGTCGAGCTATCTTTCTTTGGTCGGTAATCCCGCGGCCTGCGCCGTGCCGAACGGCGCTCTGTATCAGTTCTGGTCGGAAAAGACGATCCGTCCGGTCTTAAGCGTCGGCGGCGTTGCCTGGTATTACACCTGGTTCAGCCGTCCGTGGGGCGAGGTGTACGGTCCGGTTCCGAATCACTGCACGGGCGATGACTTCCTCTCATTGCATCAAAGCCACGAAATTATCTTGGCGGGCGAAGGAGCGGGCGGAGCACCGTTTGATTATTACTCTCTTCCGTGAGTACAAATGGATTGATAGACCATCTATTGGTCGTAAGGCCTCCTTGTCAGTAACGTCTGATTCGGGGGTTTTTATTCGTGTTTTCGCTCTCGACAAGCCTTCTTCTCTGCGGTAAGATAGCGCGTACGAATCAGGCTGCAGGCCTCTCCTTCTGCAACCTGTCCACTGCAACCTGTCACCTAAACACATGTCACCCATTTTTCGACGAAATAAAATGAGTACTCCGAATGCCGATGAGGCTTCGGTCGTTTCCGGCAACGCCGTGCTCGGATTCGTGTTCGAGCTCATTCAGGTCGCGGCCGTGTCGCTCGCTATCATCATCCCGGTTCGCTACTTCCTCATCCAGCCGTTCTACGTGAAAGGCGCGTCCATGGAGCCGAGCTTCTACGACCATGAGTATTTGATTATCGACGAACTTTCGTACCGTTTCAATGATCCGGAGCGGGGAGACATCGTCGTTTTTCGATACCCTCCGGACCCCAAGCAGTATTTCATCAAGCGCGTCATCGGCCTTCCCGGAGAGACGGTAGAGGTGAATGAAGAGGGGGCGAAGATCTATAACGATGAACACCCGAACGGATTCTTGCTGGATGAGAAGATCTATCTCGGTGAAGACTACAAGCCGTCACCGGCAAAAAAGACGCTCACGCTCAAGGCGAATGAGTACTTCGTAATGGGGGATAATCGTTCGTCGAGTTTGGATTCGAGATTTTTCGGAGCGGTTACGCGGTCGAATATCGTGGGACGCGTGTGGCTGCGCGGGTGGCCGTTTGACCGATGGAGAGTGTTTGATAAGCCGGAGTATGCAAACTAGGAAAATGGAAAATAGAAAATGGAAAATGGAGGGAGATGCACAGGGCTGTCAGTAAGATTCCAATTTTCAATTTCCCAACTAATCATATGGCAATCAAGAAACCCTCAAACGCGAAGAAGCCCGACATCGGCGCGCCGAAGCGCAAAGCCCATCCGGTTCAGCTCGTGCGCGGCATGCGCGACGTCATGAATCCGGAATGGCCGTATCGCGACAAGATGTACGCGGAAGCCAAGCGGCTCTCCGAAGATTACGGGTATGAGCGCATTGAGACGCCCGTCATCGAAGAAACGAACCTGTTCGTTCGCGGTATCGGGAAGATCACGGATATCGTGGAGAAGGAAATGTTTTCGTTTGAAACGCCGGGCGGGGACAAGGTTTCTCTGCGTCCGGAGATGACCGCGCCCGTGGCTCGCGCATACATCCATCACGGCATGCTCAATCGGCCGCAGCCGGTCAAGCTTTGGTACTGGAGCCAGATGTACCGCCACGACCGTCCGCAGCACGGGCGGTATCGGCAGTTTGCGCAATGGGGCTGTGAATGCGTTGGAAGCGATGCGGCCGTCCTCGATGCGGAGCAGGCCTTCCTCGCCTGGAAGTGCATTGATGCCCTCGGCGTGGATGCGACCGTACACATCAATTCCATCGGAACGCCGGAGAGCAGGGCGAACTATCGCGATGCGCTCGTGGCCTACTTCCGCACCAAGCGGCACAAGCTTTCGGATGAAGACAAGAAGCGCCTCTTAAAGAATCCGCTCCGCCTCCTGGACTCGAAAGATCCGATTATGGAGGAGCTCAAAGTCGAAGCGCCGCAGATCGTGGACTGGCTGGATGAAGACTCCAAAGCGCACTTCATGCTCGTCCTCGAATTTCTGGATGAGATGAACGTTCCGTACCAGCTCAATCCGTACCTGGTCCGCGGGCTGGATTACTATACGAAGACGGTGTTTGAGCTCTACCCCGTTACCGATGATCCGGATACGGCAAAGCTCGCATTGGGAGGCGGCGGCCGCTACGACGGACTCGTCGAAACGCTCGGCGGACAGCCGACGCCCGCATGCGGATTTTCTCTGGGCGTGGAGCGCGTGGCATCCGTTATGAAGGCGAAAGATCCGGAGCTCGCCGAACGCATGGAACAGCGGGACGTGTTCGTGGCGCAGCTGGGAGATCAGGGCCGCAAGAAAGCCTTCGCCATTTTTGAAGAACTTCGTGAGAACGGCATCCGTACAACGAGCGCCCTCTCAAAGGACGCCATCAAGTCACAGATGGAAATTGCGAACAAGCGCGGCGCCAAGTGGGCCATCATCGTCGGTCAAAAGGAAGTGCTGGACGGCACGGCCATCATCCGCGACATGGACGCGGGCACGCAGGAAACCGTTGACGCAAAAAAGATCGTGCAGGAGGTGCAGAAGAAGCTGAAGTAGATGATCGCCTCGCGGACTCGGCGATGGGTACGGGGGATCAATCCCGTCGGACGGGATTGATGGGTAGACAGGGCATCGGGTTTTGATCCGGTGCTTTTTTGGTTTATCCATGGTTTTATATTTGCTGTTCGGAAAAGGCAAAGACACTTGACCTTTTTTACGAATTCTGTTACGATCGCGCCAGTACGTTAGAAACGCCCGAACAACAAAGGACATGGTGTCTGATGCTGCTAGGGCATAACAAGGAAGAAGAAAGGGTAATCCAATGGAAAGCCCCGAACATATCGCATTGAGTGATGGTCCGTTT
>CAYMPS010000097.1:0-3714 GCA_964392485.1 uncultured Gammaproteobacteria bacterium
CGGCTTCGCATTCGGCTGGGGCGTGGAGCGCACGTACATGATGAAGAGCGGCACCAAGCTGGAAGATATCCGCACGCTCTATAGGAATGACTTGAGGTTTTTGAAGCAGTTTTAATATCTAACTCCGGTATGAACTCTCTCATATCCTACGAATGGCTCTCCCACTACGTTGATCTCAAAGGTATAAAGCCGGATGCGTTTGCGGCGCGCATGTCGCTTTCGGGTCCGGCGGTTGAAAAGATCATGTTGCGCGGGGAACTGCTGGATAAGGTCGTGGTCGGGAAGATCAAGAAGATCAAGAAGCACCCGAACGCGGATAAATTGAAATTGGTCGCGGTTGAGATCGGATCGAAATCCGTTGACGTTGTCTGCGGCGGAACGAACCTCGTCGAAGGTCATCTTGTGGCGGTTGCGCAAATCGGTGCGCACGTCTTGTGGCACGGCGAAGGGGAGCCGGTCCTCCTGGAGCCTGCGGAGATTCGCGGCGTGAAGAGCAAAGGTATGATCTGCGCGGCCAATGAGATCGGGCTCGCGGATGCGTTCCCGCACGATGATTACGAGATTTTGGATCTCACGGAATCCATTCCCGAGCTCAAGGTAAAGCTGGGAACGCCGCTCGCGGATGCGCTCGGACTTTCGAAGGATGTGGTCATGGACATTGAAGTCACCTCAAACCGCGTGGATGCCATGGGCATGATCGGGATGGCAAGAGAGGCGGCAACGATTTTAGGCAAGAAGTTTCTCTGGAAGCCCAAGACGCTGCCTAAGAAAAATTCGACCCTTCGGCTTCGCTCAGGGGAAATTCGAAATTCGAAATTCTCGGTGACGGTGCATGACAAAAAACGCTGCCCCCGCTACATGGCCGTCCGCATCCAAGGGGTGAAGAACGGACCGAGCCCGTGGTGGATGAAGGAGCGGCTCATGGCCGCGGGAATGAATTCGATCTCACTGCTCGTGGATATTACGAATTACGTCCTTCTGGAATACGCCCAGCCCATGCACGTGTTTGACGTGAAGAAGCTGAAAGCCGGCAAGAACGGCCCGGAAATCCACGTGCGTTTGGCGCGCGCGAAAGAGAAGATGAAAGCGCTGGACGGGAATGAATACGCGCTCGATGACCGCGCGCTTGTGATCGCGGATGCCAAGGGTCCGGTCGCAGTCGCCGGCATCATGGGCGGGGAGCGGAGCGGTGCGTACGAGGATACGACGGATATCATCTTCGAATGCGCCACGTTCGATCCGGTGTCCGTGCGCAAGACCTCGCGCCGCATCAACCTCTACTCCGATTCCCAACTGCGGTTTGAGAAGGGCCTTTCGACCGAAGCCGTACCGTTCGCCATGGCGCGGGCCGTGGAACTGACTCTGGAATTATGCGGCGGACAGGTCAAGGGGCTGGAAGACGTGCGTGCACATGCGTACAAACCGCTCTCGTTCGAGGTTTCGACGCGCGAAGTCGATGAGCGCATCGGCGTGCCGATTTCCAAGAGCAAGCAGGTAAAGATCCTCCGCGATCTCGGCTTTACGGTCTCGGAAAAGAAAAAGGGCGTTCTGCGCGCTGAAGTCCCATGGTGGCGCGACCATGACATCGAAGCCGGGGTTGATCTCATCGAGGAAATCGCGCGCGTGGAAGGGTACGGCAGTATTCCGGCTATTCTTCCGGTCGGCGACCTGCCGCCGCGCCGCACGGATGCGGAACTCGTGTGGGAAGACCGGGTCAAGGAGGCCGCCAAAGGCGCAGGACTCACCGAGGCTTATACCTATTCGTTCGCTTCCGATGATCTCTACAAGAAAGCGGGCTACGACTCCAAACCCGCACTTCGTCTCTTAAACCCGCTGACCGAGGAGTTCGCATTCATGCGCACGTCGCTCCTCCCGTCATTGCTCCAAGTCGTTGCGGATAATCATGATCGGTTTAAGGAACAGCGAATTTTTGAAGTCTCGAACGTGTACTACAACAGGGCGCAGGGCGCAGGGCACGGGGCGCGGGGGTGGAAAGATCTTCCGGACGAACAGTTGGAGCTTGGCTGTGCCATCCTTGCGGGCGATGATGGTTTTAAGCGCGCCAAGGGATTCGTGGAACACCTCTTTTCCGAACTGGGTATTGCATCCGTGAGCTGGGTACGTCTGTCGCAGAAGGGGTTCTGGCATCCGGGACGCGCGGTGCAGGCCTTCGCAGACAAGAAGCTCGTGGCCACGGTCGGGGAAGTGTCGCCGGACATCTTGGGGAACTTCAAGATCGAGGGGAGGATGGCCATGATCGATATGCCGCTCGAAGAGGTCTTCGCGATCGCGTCGTCATCAAAAAGCTATACATCGCCGAATCCGTTCCCGGAATCCAAGCGCGACCTCGCGATCATTGTCGAAGAGGGTACGGAGTACGACGACGTCGCGCGATTGATCGAGGATACGGACCCGCTCATCACGGACGTGGAGTGGTTCGACACGTACCGCGGCAAGGGTCTTCCTGACGGAAAGAAATCCGTTGCCGTGCATTTGACCTTCGCGAGTCCGGAAAAAACATTGACGACGAAAGATGCGGACGGCTTGATCGAGCGCGTTATCTTGAAGCTCAAAGAAAAATTCGGTGCGGAGATTCGTTAGGCGATTTTTATCGGATCTTTTTTCCATTTCCTCGGATTGTTTTTGATATATTCGATTTTATCGAACCATTCCCGATCCGAACGGATGACGCGTTCGTAATAGTTGCGTTGCCAAATATTCAAAAATTGATTCCGTTCCATGATTCGTATGGTTGATGTGCATGCGGACTTCAATCCACGCACGATACCGGATAATGATGACCGCCGTAGGGGCGCGCTGCGCGCGCCCCTTAAATCCGCGATGGTTGGTTGATTACAAACACCCGTCACATGGTCGTTTGTCGTATTCATGGATCCTCGTGCATTCAAGGGGCGCGCGCAGCGCGCCCCTACGGCGGGACGCTGTTGTTTTATTCGAATAATTAAATGGATGTGGTTGGGCATCACGATGAATGACCCGATGTCCACATCTTTTCGCAACTGATTCGTCTTTTTAATCTGCTTACTAATAATGTATCCGTATGGATTCAAATGTATTTTGTTATTAATGACCTCTCCAAATATGCATTCTTTATTCTTTGTGCATATGGTCACGAAATAATCATCTGCGCTTGAATAATCAAACGACGACAATCGTATTGATCGCCGTTTGTGTATTTTTGGGTTGTATTTCGTTTCTGCCATCCATATATATTCAGTCTCATGGATTGAAGGATCCGTCAAATTTTGCTATATGAAGAGGAGAATGGGATCCATGTTAATAACATATTCAATTTCCATTCACGTCTTTGTCTTCCGTGGGATTAAATATATGATATAATATGTTCATAAGGGGCATATGACAATAGACTCAACACTAGATCTTCTCTACCTCGTAATCTCGATCGGCGTCCTGTGGGTCGCGGCCATGCTGACGTGGCTTTTGTTCGAGGCTGCGCTTGCCATGCGGAACGCGAACCGCATGATCAAGAATATTCAAAAGAAGGTCATCTGGCTCGAAGAGACCATCGCGGGCATCGGGGAGCGCCTCGAATCGTCCGCAAGCTACTTCGGGGCCGCGGCAAAGGGCGGCAAGATGCTAGCTTCCTTTATCAAAAGCCGTCAGGAAGAGATGGATGACGACGAAGACGAAGAGCCGCGGCGAACGAAGAAAAAAGCGTCAAAGCGCAGAAGG
>CAYMPS010000098.1:0-3629 GCA_964392485.1 uncultured Gammaproteobacteria bacterium
TTCAATCACGCGCGAAGAACGTCGATCTCGTTTATCTTCAGGGTCCCGTATCGGAAGGATTTCCCGGCACGATCGGCGCCATGCTCGCAGGCAAACCGACCGTGATGAAAATCGTCGGCGATTACGCATGGGAGATGTACATGCAGGAACCCGGGGATGAGAACAAGGTTCTCTTAGACGAATTCATACAGGTTGATGTAGGGGCACGCCTGCGGCGTGCCCACGGGAAATCAATCAAAGTCCGTTTGATTGAAATGATCGAACGTTGGACAGCGAAGCGGGCGAAGCGGGTTATCGTGCCGAGTGAGTATTTAAAAAAGGTTGTGATGGCTTGGGGCGTTCCGGAAGAGCGAATAACGGTTATTTATAATGCTGTTGAGCCGCTTTCAGTTTCAACTGGTGCGGACATGACGCGTGAGAAAGCGCGGGAACAGCTGGGCGTGAAAGAAAGTGAGCATATTTTATTTATGCTTGCCCGTTGCGTTCCGTGGAAGCAGGCCGATTTTATTATTCGTCTTTTACCCAAATTATCTTCAAACGTGCATTTTGTCGTGGGCGGTGACGGTCCGATGCTTGAATCGTGGAAGATGTTGGCGAAGTCTCTCGGTTTGCAGGAACGCGTGACGTTCACAGGGAGGCTGATGCGCTCCAAAGCCGCTGATTGGTATCTTGCTGCGGATTTATTTCTTTTACCCACCGGATACGAAGGATTCCCGCACGTGGTTCCTGAGGCTGCATCGGTCGGCCTTCATAGTTACGTAAGTGATCAAGGCGGCAATCCGGAAACGCGAGAGATTCTTGGAAGTGATTATGTCACCGTGCTTCCGTATTTGGATGAAGACGCGTGGCTTGTAGCATTAAAAAAGGAATGGCCAATAAAGGCGGGATTCGTTCCATCAGATATATCATTTCCGATAATGGTTGATAAAACGGTAAAGGTTTTAGAAAAGGCAAAATTATGACCCCCCTCCGCATCATCATGCTTTCGTACGAGCGCGGATTCCTGGATGCGGAATCCGAGGCTTCGCGTCGGCTTCGGATGATGGCGCGAGACGGCATGAATGTTTCGGCCATTGTTATTTCCCGTTTGGATCAGGATGGTCGTCGCGAAGACGGGGAGAACCGGATTTTGGGATTCACCGGCGGGATCGTGCGGCGGTTGTCCCGTGCGTTTCGTTCCGCAATTCGGGAAATTTCTGCGGCAAAAAAGAACGGCGAAGAAGTCGTTATATCCGCACAAGATCCATTCGTTGCGGGATTGCTCGCGTTTATCATCTCTCGTGTGAAAGACGTCCCGTATGAAGTTCAGGAACACGCGGATTTCTTTTCCGGGCATTGGGTACGCGAAGTTCCGATTTTCAATCGTGTTCTCTCATGCATCGGACGCTGCGTCCTTCGCCGCGCGGACGGCGTGCGCGTCGTCAGCGAAAAAGTACGGGATCATCTCATCCTCCGTTGCAAGGTTTTACCAAATCGCATCACGATCAATCCCGTGGTGCAGGATCTTTCGTGGCACACATCTCGCGAACCTCATCTATGGCCGGAGACTCCCACCATTGTTGTCCCGTGCCGTTTCGTACACCAAAAGGGACTGGATACGCTGATTGACGCGCTCGAACAACTCAAGCGGGGAGGGCTGCGGTTCCGTGTGCGCCTCGTGGGCACCGGGCCGCTGGAGTCGAAGATCCGCTTGCGCATCAACGAGCGCGGACTCAAAGACGATGTCTCGATTGAAGGGTGGGCGCCGCAGGAAGCGCTTTGGAAGAACGCGGATCTCTTCGTCTGTTCCTCGCGCTACGAAGGGTGGGGGAGGACGATCGTGGAAGCCATGGCCGCGCGCGTACCGGTCGTAACTACGGATGTCGGCTGCGTCGGCTCATTCTTCCGTCCGCAAATCGACGGCCGTGTTGTCCAGCCGGAGGACGTAAACGCGCTCGTTTCCGCGATCCGTGAACAGATGGCAGAATCGGAACGAAGGGAATGGATGGCTAAGAACGCCTCCGAACGCGTCAGGTCGATGAGTCTGGCCGAGGACGCTATGCAGATTCAGCATGAAGCTTGGCGGCGAGCGGCGAGCAGCGAGCGGCGAGAGGACAGTGAACCGGAGGCCGCGCCCTGCGCCCTGCGCCCTGCGCCCCGAATGGCCTGGATCTCCACAACCGCACTCATCGCCTTCGCCTCCGCCATCCGCCTGGCATCTCTCCTCTGGTTCTGGAAATCGCTCGGGCCGAACAGGGAGTGGGGGTTCTTTACGCTCGTGTGGAACTGGTTCCTCGGAAACGGATTTTCATTTGTCGCTACGGCGGGATGCGCGTCCGCGTACCGTTCTCCCGGCTTCCTCTTCTTTCTGACCGGTACATATGGTCTCTTCGGGTTTGAGAATTTCCTTGCGCAGGCCATTATCCAAAACATCTTGGCCGTTATCATCGTGTACGCGGTGTATCGATTGGGATGGGCGGTTTCGAAGGATCGGCGCGTCGGACTCCTCGCAGGATTGCTCATCGCGGTTCATCCCTATACGTTTTACCACTACACGCAGTACTACCACACGGTTATTTCGAGCTTGCTCCTCGTTCTCTTCATGCTCGCGCTCCTGAAGCTCGAATCGTCGAAAAAGATGGTTTGGGCGTTTTGGAGCGGAGTCCTGATCGCGTTCCTCGCGTACATTCAGGGAACAATCCTCCCGGCAACCGTCTTCCTTTCACTCTGGCTCCTCATTCGCTGGCGAGCGGAATGGAAGCGCGCGATCGGCGCGATCGCCATCATGGCCATCGTATCCATAGCGCTCATCGCGCCGTGGACGATTCGTAATTGGACGGTGTTTCATTCATTCGTTCCGTTGACCACGGACTTGGGGCATGGATTTGCAAAAGCGAACAATGATCACGCCTACACGATGAACGCGTTGGGATATCCACAAGAAGCGTATGATGAGATTCGTGATGTGGAAGGATTGAAAACGGTGTACGTCCCGCTTCCGGAAGCGGAAGATGATTTCCGCGCACATGGTGAGGAGGTGCCGGATGGATTCTTTTTCAATCGCGAACATCCGCTGGAACCGGGACTGCGGAAAACGTGTGAAGAGCAAAAGGCATTCAATGAAGTTGCGTTCAATGCGTACTGGATGGGATTGGCCACGGATTGGATTCAGACGCACTATTGGACGGATGGCTTGAAGCTTCAAACTCAGAAGATTATTCAATTCTGGAATCCCGCGCTCCAGCCCGTGAAGCGGTTCGGTGCGCAATGGTCATTCGGTACGGAGAGCCTCATCGCGAAGCTGGCGCAGTGGTCGCTGTTCGCATGGGTCCTGCTCGCAGAAGCATTCGCCGTCATCGGACTGTTCATCGCGAGGAAGAAGAAACTCCTTGGCCGCATCGCGCCTTTCCTCATCATCATGGCCGTGTATACCTTTATGCACTCGTTCTTTGCGGGATACACGAAGTATCGGATTCCGTTGGATAATCTTATGGCCGTCATCGCTTCTTTAGGTGTTATTGCGGTTTGGGATTTCGTCGTGTCGCGGTGGCGTAAGAAATAAGAAAATATGTTCCATTGCTTCATTGTTCCACTGTTACGATTCATAATGCATGAACAGTCTTTTGAAATAACAATGGAACAGTGGAACA
>CAYMPS010000099.1:0-3609 GCA_964392485.1 uncultured Gammaproteobacteria bacterium
CACGCCCACGGTACAGAGCTCCACGTCCACGCGCTGGATGCTCACGGAAATCGCGTTCAACTATTGGGAGCAGAGCCCGATCATCGGCGCGGGAGCCGGCACGTTCGTGAACCTCGTGGAACGCACGTCCGTGTTCTTCATCGAGTACGGGAACCCCATGGACTCGCACGGGTGGATCCAAAAACTCCTCGCGGAAACGGGAATGCTCGGATTCCTCGCCGTGGCCTGGTTCGTGATCGCCGCATACCAATTCATGAAGCGGGAGATCGCATCGTTCCCGGTGCGCTCGCATGCGCGCAATGCCATTTTAATCCTCTCATTCTCCGCCCTGGGCTCCCTTCTGTATCAGCTGTTTAATACGAACTACTGGACCGGCAAACTCTGGCTGCCGCTCGGCATCGCGATCGCGGCAACGCGCGCGCTCCGTATGCAGAAGCATGATTCCTCACCCGAACCGCTCGATGACCAATAAGCCCCTCGTCTTTCACGTGATCCCGTCGCTTCGCATGGGCGGAGCGGAGCGGTTGGTTCTTGAACTCTGCGCGCGGTTGCCCGAGCACGGGTACCGCACGAAGATCATCGCCCTCTTTGACGGGGGAGCGCTCTGGCAGGAGGTGCGCGACCGAAACATCCGCTGGACGCAGACGGTTCCGTCCGTTGATGCGAGCCGCTTGGAGCTCCTCTCCCGGCTCAAAAAAACGATCTACGCGGAACCCGGCCGCCGTCCGGATATCGTGCATGCGCACCTGTTCGGTGCGGACTTCTGGTCAATCCTCGCCCGTGAATTTCATGAAGTGCATCGGATGCTCCACGAGAAGGGCGTCCCTCCGCCGGCATTCGTTTCCACGGCGCATAACATCGATCATGAGGATTCATCGCTCCGTAGATTTGCGCGGCGATGGGCCGTGCGCAGGATGGACCGCGTCATCGCCATTTCCAAAGACGTTCGGCGATACGCCATGCATGATTTGCGCGTAAAGAACGATCGCATCCGCATCATCCCGAACGGCATCGACGTTGACCGCATCCCCCTGCGCGGAACGCGCGCGTTCGACGCGACGCCGCGATTCATCACGGTCGGCAGGCTCGAACCGCAGAAAGGGCATGAGACGCTGTTTCGCGCGCTCAAAGACGTGAAGCCTCCGTGGCGGCTCGACGTCGTCGGATCCGGGTCATTGGAACGGGATCTCAAAGAACTCGCCGAGCGCATGCACATCGCGTCCCGCGTGCACTTCCTCGGCGAACGCCATGACGTGGGCGAACTCCTCGCCGCGTCCGATCTCTTTCTGTTCCCGTCGCACTGGGAGGGCATGGGGCTCGCGCTCCTCGAGGCCATGGCCGCGGGACTCCCGTTCCTCGCCTCCGATCTGCCGGCCATCCGGGAATTCACAACAGCATCCCGCCTCGTTCCTCCGGAAGATCCGCTGGCCTGGACGGAAGCCGTCGCGAAAGCGCTCGCATCATCCAAAGACCTCATCAAGAAAGCGGAAGACGCGGTGCCGCGCGTCCGGAAGAAGTACGGGATCGATCGGATGGTGGGGGAGTACGCGAAACTCTATGGCGCCTTACTGGAAGGCGGATGATGGTCTGTTGTCTACCGCCTGTTGTCTGTTGATCTCTAGAAACGTCTGCGACAACAGACGATAGACAACAGACGAAAGACAGATAGTGACAACAGACATATGAAGATTCTCCACATCAACAAATTCTTCGACTATCGCGGGGGCGCGGAACAGTACCTCCATCGCCTCATGGAGAAACAGGTCGAAGCCGGGCACGAAGTCCACGTTCTCTCAACGCGGGCGAGTTCGAATGTGAAATCGGATGATGCGAAGTACTTCATCCATCAATTTGATTACTCGAAGCCTGAAGGGTGGAAAAAGGATGCGAAGAAAGCAAAGGCGTTCATTTGGAATGTTGAGGCGAAGCGAGCCGCGGAGCGCATCGTCAAAGACGTAAAGCCGGATGTCATCCATCTTCACAACGTCTACCACCACCTCTCAACGTCCATCCTCGACCCCATTCGGCGCTCCGGCATCCATTGCGTGCAAACGCTCCATGATCTCAAGCTCGCCTGCCCGAACTACAGCATGTTCACGGAAGGGAAGGTCTGCGAGCGGTGCAAAGGGGGGAAGTACTGGAATCCGATCTTCCACCACTGCCTGGCATCGTCCACGCTTGCGAACATGCTCGCCGCGTTTGAAATGAGCATGACGAAGATCCGCAAATCGTACGAGAAAACCGTGCATACGTTCATCTGTCCCTCAAATTTTCTTCGAGACAAGATGATCGAGTGGGGAGAGCCGGCATCCAAGTTCACGGTCCTCCGCAATCCCGCGGACATCTCATCGAGCATCGCAACCGGCGGGGGAGGGTACCTCCTTTACGCGGGACGGCTCACGATCGGCAAAGGCGTGGAAACGCTCATTCGCGCGAGCGCGCGCATTCCCACCTTTCCGTTGCGGATTGCGGGTACGGGACCGGAAGAAGAGCGGCTCAAGCATCTGGTCCGCTCGCTCGGCGCATCGCACATCACGTTCCTCGGATTCGTTCACCCGAACGAACTCGCAAAGATCCGCGCCAACGCCGAGGCTGTTGTTGCGCCTTCCATCCAATACGAAAACAGCCCGCTTTCCGTGCTCGAAGCCATGGGCCAGGGCGTTCCCGTTCTCGCATCCAAACTCGGCGGGAACACAGAACTCATTGATGACGAAGTCCAAGGCCTCCTCGCCGTCCCCGGCGACGTTGCCGCCTGGGTCGCGAACATTCAGCAGTTCCTATCCCTCTCTCCCGCCAGCCGCCGCGAAATGGGGGAGAAGGGGCGCGAACGCATCAAACAGCAACACAGCTGGGAGGAACATCTGGAGGGGTTGGAGAGTGTTTATAAAGCTAAAAATAATTGAAATATTATTGCTAAATAGAGCTAAAAAACGATATAGATTTGACAAAGCTGGTTCTTTTTGTAGGGTGGTATATTCGTGGTATAATCCTTAATAAGCAGGAATGTATGAAAATTTCATTAAAGAAACTGAAGGCCATCATCCTGTATTTTTGCGAGCAAACGGACCCAAAATTTTTAGGGAAGGTCAAGCTCATGAAGCTATTTTACTTCCTTGATTTCATGCATTTAAAAAAGTATGGAGCGCCCATTACATTTGATCGTTATGTGAAGCTTGAGCATGGGCCAATTCCAACAACAATAAAGAATTTAGTTGATGATGCGGGTTATGATATTGAACATTCTCTGTTAGCCGATACGATAGACATTGAGAGGCCTGACGGGACAAGGATGTATAAAGTAGTTCCTCGTAGAAGGTTAACGGAGGATGATCTAGCTTTATTCACTGAAGCAGAACGCGAAACTTTAGCAAGGGTTTGTGCGAGGTTCGGGAGTAATAATACACAAAGTATCGAAGAGGCTTCTCATGAAGAGGCTCCATGGAAGGAATCCGAAATGCTTCAAGAAATTCCTTACACGCTTGCATTAAAAGACAAGGATTGTAATGCCTCCAAGGAAGAGATGGATTTTTTGCAAAATATAGTAGAGGGCATCTCTTAAAGAGTATGAATGAAATTTTTCAATTTGGAACAGTATTTCGTTTTAATGGG
>CAYMPS010000100.1:0-2458 GCA_964392485.1 uncultured Gammaproteobacteria bacterium
ACCCACCCCCGGTACGGCGGTCGCGACCGCCGTACCCCGGCCCCTCCCTTAACAGGGAGGGGAGCTCTTTTAGCTACGTTATTTCTTTTCTACGCTCTGAAAAATTAAGAACTGTTTCCGTACGATTTTAGGAAATGTTGTTCATGGCAGAGATCCCCCTTCCCTGTTAAGGGAAGGGGGCGCGGGGGTTGGGTTTACGGTACGAAGGGGGCGCGGGGGATGGGTTTACGGTAAGGCAAGGCGCGGGGCGTAGGGCACAGTGCCTCTTCCTGATGTTTGCGCTTTTGGATATTACGAAATTGAAACAGAGACCTCGCGTCCCGACCTCCAACCCCCCGCGCCCTAAACAGAGAGAAACCCCGAAGCGAGAAGCCTCGGGGTTTACTGGAGGGATGCATGGTTCGAAAGGCTATGGGCGCTTGCCGCTCGCGATCCTTTCGGATGATTCGAATTCATCGGGAATGCCGCTGTCAGCGGGAATCGTGTCCGCAGCGCGTCCTTCCGGAGGGCCGGAGAACACGAGCTCGCTCGCACGCGTGTCACGGCTCCGTGAGGATAAAGGTTCTCTGCCCAAGTTCACGATGGAATCCAAGAGGCCTCGCTCGAGGCCGCGGAAGCTCTCCGGATCTTTTCGTTCGGTGCCTGCCTTGTACGAAAGGATGACGCCGGACAGGCAGTCGTTACCGGTCGTTTCCGTTTGCATGCGGAAGAACAGCGGGAATGCCCGTTCGATGGTCATGGCGGCGTACAGGCACTCTTCCAGGGGGAACGCGCAGATCATCGGCGTCCAGTGGGGGATGCACGCGTGCTCCGTTCGGAGTTTTACGGTGATGTCCGTTCCGTCATCGGATCGGGCGCACTCGAATACGATTTTCTTCGGCAGCCACGAAGCGTTGAGCGCAATGGAAGCCAGCACGTACATGACGATCGGTCCGTCGCCGACTTCGGAAATATCCGCGAGCCGCCGGAGGAGCTCAAGGGTTCGATCGTTTGTCGCGAGTCTCGTGAATAGGTGCAATTCATCCGGGTGTTCTTCGAGGTACTTGCATCGTTTGAGTTGTGAAATGTTCATGGTTCCCTACTTACCGTATTGGAGTGTACCAAAGAGGAAGGGGAAGTAAACGCCTTATTTAAGGCTCTGTCAATGGCATCCGTCACATTTTTCCTTAAAATAGGGTATAATAGATCATTATCCACTAATTTTTTATCAAAGGTTATGCTGAAAAAGCTGTTTACCAAGAGTGTATCGGTGCTCACGGCCTTCGCGGTGACGCTCACGTTCATTCCGAATACCCTCCAAGCCCAGAACGGGCCCATGTACGGCAATGCGGGCGCCGCAGCGTCCGTGACGTCGGCATCCACGAGTTCCGAAGAGAGCGTGGTCGCTTCTTCCGAAGATACGCCGCTCGTTCGCTATGCGAAGATGAAGCGCGCGTGGGTGGTCTATCGAGAGATCGACGCCTCCGAGATCTACGCGATCACCACGGATATGGAGAAGCGCGAGATTCAGACGCTCGATTTCTTCACCGCGTTCAACACGAACTACCACGTCAAGATCGTGAAGCAGGGACGTCTGGAGGGACTCGAGACCGGAGATCCCATCACATCCGCGGACGGGCTTGATCCCGAGGACTTCCGCAAGGCTCCGTGGCGCTGCCGCCTCGTGAAGAGCGAGGATGATCCGGCCGTGTACCTCGTGTGCGGCTCCAAGCGCCGCGTGATCATCCGCGAAGGCGTGTTCCACCGCTACGGATGGGAGTTCCGCGACGTGGAAACGGTTACGGAGGACGAGATCAATGCACTCGAGGAAGATACGACGCTCGATGAATCAACCGTCTTCGAAGAAGACGTGGAGATCGATACCACGGTCAAGCGCCAGCTCCGCGAGCGCCTCACGGAACGTCTTCAGCTCCAGAACCGCACGCAGGTGCGCGACCGCATCGTGAAGGCCGAAAACAGCGCCGACGTGTACGTGATCTCGCCGGACGGCACGCGCCGCCACATCGAGAGCATGGAGGCCGCGAATCAGTTGAACCTGAACCTCCGCAATCTCGCAGAAGTGTCCGAGGATGAGATCGAAGCCTTTGAGGAAGGGGAGCCGATCACCACGGACAGCGCGACGACCGATCTTGACGTCGTTGTTGAATAAAAAGAATATCCGTTGATTCACAGGAGCTCCGCGCATCGGTGCTCCTGTGTTCGATAGTAGCCCCCTTGCTATGCGTGAATATTCATGATATTGTCCAGCGCGCAATACCACGGGCGCGTGGTGTAGCCCGGTTAACACGTCTCCCTGTCACGGAGAAGATCGAGGGTTCGAATCCCTTCGCGCCCGCCACGTCGCTCGCGAGCGACGTGGCCCGCCACGTCTTTATCAGCGAACGAGGTCGAGTTGCCTCTTTCCAGCGAACGAGGTCGAGTTGCCTCTTTCCAGCGAACGAGGTCGAGTTGCCTCTTT
>CAYMPS010000100.1:2558-3544 GCA_964392485.1 uncultured Gammaproteobacteria bacterium
CCAGCGAAAGAGATGGACTGCCAGTCGCATTCGAGCGACACGTCTTCCACCTCATTCGCTAAAAGACATGACGAGCCACGCCGCTTGCGAGCGGCTTTATTTTTGGATCAATCGTTTTTTGTGGATATTAGTTATATCACCTGACACCTCATTCGATGCATCATAAGTCACGTCGCTCGCGAGCGACGTGGCGAGCGGCTTTATTTAGCATAGAAATTCACTTATCCACAGAGTATTGCAAATAAATGTAAACGTGATACTGAATGTAATATATGTGGTACGTTTACATTCTTCAGAGTCAAAAGGAACCGGATTACTTTTATAAGGGATCGACGAACGATCTTCGCAGAAGGGTTGGCCAGCATAACGACGGCCTCGTTTCTTCCACGAGACCGCGATTACCGTACAAGCTGGTTTATTACGAGGCATATGTATCGGAGCGCGCAGCTCGGATTCGTGAATCCTCCATTAAACGGAGCGGGTCTGTTTCAGTTCCATTGTTGCGAAGAATAAAGGAAAGCCTTAGCAAATAGGGCTGGAATAGAATTTCGCTCTACGATTGCCAATGTTGTGATTCTGCCTAATTTATGTCATTTGACTGATAAACTTGACAAATTTCGAAAAGTCCTGTATATTAACGCATTCATTTTGGAACCATTCTCCCTCATCTATGTCAGAATATTCACCATCCTTGGATCATCTTCTGCAAAAACAGCGTGGATACGTCAGTAAATATCCGGAGAACAAAAAAGCGGTTATTGTAATTTCCGGAGGTTTGGATTCAATTACGCTGTCAGCATATTTAATTGAAGAAAAAGGAATGGAGCTTTTTCCGCTTCACATTCAGCGAGGACAAACGAACAGCGTTGCTGAGGACCGAGCCGTGGATTATTTTACGAAATTTTTTCAAGAAAAATACGGTAAGCACCGTTTTCATAAACCGGTGAAGATAGCGACAAATATTCCGCCGCAAGAATTCAAGTCCG
>CAYMPS010000101.1:0-3541 GCA_964392485.1 uncultured Gammaproteobacteria bacterium
CACCTTTCAGATTGCCAGCCATAGAATACATCCGCGTAATTCCCATCCGTACCAATGACACTTAACTCTTGATTCAGAAGATAGAACCTCTGTCCGGCAAGCTCTGAAGGATTATCTGAACGGTGTGTAAGCAATGCGTTTCCGTTCGATTGATCAATCGACGCCAATAGCCATTCTCCGTTTCTTAATAAGCACAGATCGCCATCGTCCCTCATAATGCAATAATCACGCGCGAAATCTCCGGTTCCCGTTCGAGCGCCGATCCGATTCCGTGCATCATTCGACCCATCGCCGTCGAGTGGAATATACCTGTCAATCTCCTCTCCATCTTCCTGAAACGTACAGCGAAGTTCCGGCGTCCCGTTGTTCAGGACGATCTCCGCCGGTGCTCCTCGCGGAGATGTTCTGCAATAAAACGGAGTGAAAGAAATGCCGCCGTCGCCAAATATTGCCAATTTCTGCTGTAGATACAGTCGCTCGGACTCAGGAACCCGTGAATTATAAGAGTAGGTCACAAATATCCGGCCGTCCGAAAAAACACACCGTTGGCCCAACTGCCGCAATTGTTGATAATCGACCAGATAATACAAAATCGAATCAACCTCCTCATCCCCCTCCTCCAGCGGACGGCAGGATTCGATGGAAACAGATGACACGGCATCCTGCGGCTTCTCGCCTTGAGGGTAGACGGCTTCACCAAAAACAATATCTTCATCCGCCATCTCCGCACTTCCCTGCATTTCCGGGATCGGGATGAGCTGACGCATGGGCCAGCGGATTGCGGAGTAAAAGAAGGCGATTGCGAGAAACGCCACGGCGAACCACGCGGAAATAAAAAGCACGAATACCCAAAACGGACATGAGGCGTTCGTGCATACATTCTTATTCACGCGTTTGCGCGTTGTCCGACCCCTCCCTTTTTTCCGCATACTGAGATAGTATACAAGGGAAATTGGAAAATGGAAATTGGAATAGGAAAAAAGGCCTTTTCACCTCCCTCCATTTTCCATTTTCCATTTTCTATTTTCCAATTTCCCACATCATGAACACTCCTACCGCCAAACAACCTCACACTCCCTTCAAGAGCGGCTTCGTCATCCTCGCCGGCCGCTCGAACGTCGGTAAATCCACGCTTTTGAACGCGCTCGTGGGATCGAAAGTTGCGATCATGAGTCCGAAACCGCAGACCACGCGCCGTCCGGTGCGCGGCGTTCTTCATGATGATCGCGGGCAGATCGTGTTCGTGGACACCCCCGGATTATTCTTGGGAAGGAAGGACGCGGTTTCAAAAAGACTGAATGTCCTCGTAAAAGAATCCCTCGAAGGAATCGATGCCATCGTTTACGTCGTTGATCCCACGCGCGCACTCGGTGATGAGGAACGGTCATTGCAAAAAATGCTCAAGGCCGCGAACGTGCCCATCATCATGGCCGTGAATAAAAAAGATCTTCCGGAACAGAAGAAGCCTTTTCTAAAAGATGTTCGAGCGATCAACGTCGATCAGGTCGGAAGCGTGGAGGTCAGCGCCAAGGAACATACGAATCTCAATCTCATTTTGGATAAACTGTTTGAACGCTTGCCCGAAGGAGAAGCATACTACCCGGATCAACAGGTCACGGACATCGGAAATAAAGAGTGGATCGAGGAACTCATTCGCGAAAAATGCTTTCATGCGCTCGGCGAAGAGCTCCCCTACTCCGTTGCCGTTGATGTGGATAACATTGAGCGGAAGAAAGATTTAAGAAAAATCAGCGCAACGATCTATACGACGGAAGACCGACACAAAGGAATGATTATTGGAAAAGGCGGGCAAAAAATCAAAGAAATAGGATCCGCGACGCGAAATGAGCTGGAAGCCGTCACGGATGATAGAATATTCTTAGACCTCCGGGTAAAAGTCGACCCAAAGTGGCCTCAGAGGTTTACATAAGGAACAAAATGAAACAAACAAATCTCTTTCCGCAGCCAAGACCCTGGTCTCCGGAACTCGTTTCCGCGGAGCAAGATTTACGTGCAAAAAATCGCGCACGTGTTCATGCGCTTCCAAAAGCAGAATTGCCGTTTCAAGCATCTGACGTGAGCGCCTACTTGCGCGAAACGAGCCGCGCGGAACTCATTCCGGGCGGCCGGGATCCAAACGTGGATCGTCTCGCGTACGAAGAAGCGCTCACTCAAGATCTCGAAGAGGCGCAGATGCGGGAAGACGGAGAAGCGGTTCAGCGGCTTCGCAAACTCATCCTGGCCGGTTCGCTTACCGTGAATAAAAACAAAGATCCGAAAGCGCCCGTACGGTGCGTGCAGGAAATGCTCGCGATCCTCGAAAAACAGAAAACGGATCTGGAACGGCACAGCCATGATGATGCGGAGGGCATGGATGATTCCATCGCCCGCATCGAACTCCTCAACGGCGCGATCGTTCACGATATCCGCGGGGACGAGCTCGAAGACGTGGTACGAACGGCGGAAGAGGAGTATCGGAGCGTACTCAAAAAAGCGCTCCACCTTCACCATCGTCGCGGTCGGAAAAACATACGCCGAGACGACCTTCCGCGCATCCGCATCGTACGCGATGCCGTGTACATGCAATACCTCTTTCCTTACATGCGCCAGTCGAAACAGAAGCGCGTCGCGTAAATCGCCTTGACGCAACTCCTAAAGAACGGTATGTTCAAACGTGCCGTTCTTTCTTCTACATGAATGCAGCTTACGCTTTCGGAACCAAACCTACGGAGAGATATCTCTATGCGTACAGGCAGGAAAGCTGAAGTGCACAAGACAGGCGGAAGCAACGGGCCGATCAGTTGTCGGCCGGGCGTCATCGCACTCCTGCGGCGCGAAGAGGCCGATCACGGAAACGGCGAAGGCGACCTCGACCCGTCCGAGCGTGGCGACGAAACGCTCGATTTTTCCGCAGTGAACGCTTTGGCAAATGAACGGGTGGCCGCGGCTCTGAAGCCGCCAACACTCGGCGATGTCCTGAAATCTCGAATCAGAAGCTAGCTGCAACGTTCGACGACTAAAAGGCGGCTCCATACTCGGAGCCGCCTGTTCTAAATGCTCAATACCAAATACGAGATACCGGATACGAAACCCCCTACAACCTGATCTCCGTAACCTCGTACCCCAAGAGTCCGCGAATGATGTTCATCTCTTCAGATCCCGCTTCAATCCCTTCCACGTTCGGATTGAACTCAAACTTCAGGATGAGCGGATTATTCGGATTATTCAGCACGACGATCTCTCCGAACCAGTTGCGCGCTTTGACGGCTTGGACCTTTATCGCTTCATCATTAACGATGATCGGCCAGTTGACGACGTCTCCCTCCACATTCATGGAATCGACATCCGTGCGATTCGCAACGCCGCGCACGCTCTCCCGAAGGCTCGACACCGCGCGCTGGAGATCCGCACTTCCGAGCGTCGCGATATTCGCCGCCTCAACCGCATCAAGGTAGATCGTTGAACTCCTCGTACCGGAAAGCTCCTTGAACGCATCACGGCTCACCCAAATCGCACTCGAGCGCGTATTGTCTTCTTCAGC
>CAYMPS010000102.1:0-3500 GCA_964392485.1 uncultured Gammaproteobacteria bacterium
TTCGAATCCCTCCCTCTCCGCCATCCCCCTACGCCCGTCAAACGGGCTTCGGGGGATTTTAGTACATAGATGAATCCATCTTCCCTGTCCCCCAAAGCTCCCGTCTGCGGGAGCGTAGGGGGATCCCTCTCCGCCACCCGTCGCCCCCGCTAACGCGGGGGCTTTGTGGTATTTGCCTCTTAGGCTATAGTCAAATATATGATTCCCATCCGGGAATGCGGGGAGCCGCTCGTGGACCTGCGCAAGGCCTGTCCCGGCGTGGTTATTGATCTCGGGCGGGAGCGCATGGAAAAAGAGGGCACGGCCTACTTGCGCAAAACCGTGGCCGAGATGATCAATGAGGCGCTGTGGCATTTGCCGCAGGGCATGACGTTCATCATCCGGGATGCCTGGCGGCCGCAGCAGGTTCAGAAGGATATCTTCGATCTGTTCGTCGGACGATTCAGTGAACGGGATCCCTCGAAGTCCAAGGAAGAGATCGTAAAGAGCGTGGGGGAGTTCGTGGCGCCGTTCGAGTGACCGGAAGTGTCCGGTCACCTCACCGGAGGCGCGGTGGACTTGCGCCTCTGGAAAGACGGCAAGCGCATCCCCATGCGCTCGGAGGACCTGACGTATGAGGAGAATTCGCTGTCCAATCAGCCGAAGCTCCATGATTATTTGAGGAAGAACCGCGAGATCATGTTCCGCGCGCTCGCCAAAGCCGGCCTCTCGAATTACCCGAAGGAATTCTGGCACTGGTCGTACGGGGATGTGTGGTGGGCCAAGCGGCTGGGCAAGGAATTCGCGATGTACGGCGTAATCAGCAGGAAGGTCAGTTAGTATCTGGTATCTGGTAGCTCGTATCTGGTATCTGGTATGCTCTGCCTCGCGTTTTTGCAGGGACAACAGTCATCTCAGATACGAGATACCAGATACGAACCGCCTATACTGGCTGCCAGCTACCCCTCTGTGTAAGATAGCCCCATGCTCTCCTGGAACGATTCCGTCTCCGCCATTCCGGACCTGAATGCCGCGCAGAAGCGGGCGGTGAAGAAGGTCGAGGCAAAGACCATCGGCGATCTTTTGAATATCCTGCCGCGCCGGTATGACGACTACTCGCATACCACGCCCGTGGGGAGCGCGCCCATCGGCCGGCCCGTTACGCTCAGGGTTGAGGTGGAGTCTATTAAAAAAGTGCCGGGATTCCGCAGGCGCGTCACCATCATCCGCGCGAAGGTCAAGGACGACACCGGATCGCTTAACGTCATTTGGTTCAACCAGCCGTGGCTCATCGATGAACTGAAGCCGGGACGGGACATCTTTCTGTCCGGCACCGTCAATTTTCGGCCGAAGTTCGGCCGGCAGATGGGGAACCCCATCTGGGAGCCGTTGGAAGTCATGACCGTTGCAACGGGTGCGGTGGCACCGGTGTATCCGCTCACGGGATCCGTTGCACAGAAGACGATGCGCGAGCTCATGGCATCGGTCGCGGAGCAAGTCGATGAAATTCCGGATCCGATTCCCGATTCCATCCGTGAGCGCGCCAAACTCCCGTCGCTCACGGACGCCTACAGGGCCATTCACCGGCCCACGTCTCTCGACCATGCGGAAGCGGGGAGGCGGCGCATCGCCTTCGATGAGTTTTTGACGTACCGGCTGGCGCTCGGCGCCACGCGCAAGGAAGTGAATACGGCCGGAGCGCCGCGCGTCTCTTTCGATGAATCGTTCGCGAAGAAGTTCGTATCCGCGCTCCCGTTTACGCTCATGGACGATCAGAAGCGCGCGGCATGGGCATCGTTCAAAGATATGGAGAAGCGCGTGCCCATGCGCCGCTTGCTCCAAGGGGATGTGGGGAGCGGGAAGACCGTGGTCGCGGCGTTCCTCATGGCCATGGTGTATCGATCCGGGCATTCGGCCGTGATCATGGCGCCGACCGAAATCCTCGCGAAACAGCACGCGGAATCCGTGCGCCGCTTCGTGACGGGCGCGGATCACGCTCCAATCATGCTGCTCACGTCCGGCGACAAGCGGATGTGGGAAGAGGGGAGCGAGAAAAAACTGAAACTTCAGGAAGCGCGCGATCGCCTCCGGGAAGGGCGGATCATCGCCATCGGGACGCACGCGCTCTTGTATCGGGACATGCTTCCGCCGGATGCGGCGCTCGTGGTCGTGGACGAACAGCATCGCTTCGGCGTGGCGCAGCGCGAGGCGCTTTCCGTGGCGCGCCGTCCGGACGGTCTCGTTCCGCACCTCCTCTCCATGACGGCAACGCCGATCCCGCGGTCCCTCGCACTCACGCTCTACGGCGACCTCGACATCTCCATCATCCGCACCAAACCCACGGGTCGTCTTGAAATTAAGAGCAGCGTCCTCATCGGAGAGCATCGGGAACGGGCGTATGAGGCGATCCGTTCGGAAGTTCGCCACGGACACCGCGCGTTCATTATCTGCCCGCTCATCGATGAATCGGACAAGCTCGGCGTGAAGTCCGCGACGGAAGAAGCGAAACGCCTCGCATCAGGGCCCCTCAAAGGGCTCCGCATCGGACTGCTGCACGGACGTCTTTCCACGGCGGACAAGGATGGCGTTATGAATTCGTTCGTTGAAGGGCTGTTGGACGTCCTCGTGTCCACGACCGTGGTCGAGGTCGGGGTCGATGTGCCCGAAGCGACCGTCATGGCCATTGAAGGCGCGGAGCGTTTCGGACTCGCTCAGCTCCACCAGCTCCGCGGACGCGTGGGCCGGTCCGTCCACCAATCATACTGCTACCTCATGAGCGATGCGGACGGACCATCTCTCGATCGCCTCAAGGTTCTTGAGCAAACGAATGACGGGTTCGTCATCGCGGAAGAAGATCTCAAGCGCCGGGGAGAGGGGAACCTCCTCGGTACGCAACAGTCCGGCGCGATCATCTTCCATGCGGCTCGATCCAGTGATATCGAGCTCATGATGGCGGCCAAAGAATCCGCAGAAGACCTCCTCGCTTCCGATCCGGACCTCAACATCCACCCCGACCTCCGCCAGATCGTCGAACATCTAAGGGAGACGAGCCACGGGGAGTGAATTTTTTCCTTTATCTAGCTAAATTTGACACCCCATCCAGTTTATGAGACTGAATATATATGGATGGCAGAAACGAAATACAACCCAAAAATACACAAACGGCGATCAATACGATTGTCGTCGTTTGATTATTCAAGCGCAGATGATTATTTCGTGACCATATGCACAAAGAATAAGGAATGTATATTCGGTGAGGTGAAAGAACGAAAAATTGAATTGAATCGTTTCGGATATATCATAAAACGAAATGTTGATAACATTCCGCAACAATATAAAAACATCCGTATCAATTCATTCATCGTGATGTCCAACCACGTTCACCTCATCGTTCGTATCTTGCAAAACGTTGGCGTAGGGGCGCAATTTATTGCGCCCATCTTGCAAAACGTTGGCGTAGCGCAATTTATTGCGCCCATCGCGCCCCGTGTATTTGCTCAAAGGGGCGCAATGAATTGCGC
>CAYMPS010000103.1:0-3484 GCA_964392485.1 uncultured Gammaproteobacteria bacterium
CAAATCGGACCTTTCGCCGTTGCGGGAGCGATAGTCATTTTTCCAATTAGCTATATTTTTGGAGACATTCTTACCGAAGTGTACGGATATCGTGCAACGCGCAAAATTATTTGGTCGGGATTCGCCGCGCTCATCCTAATGAGTTTTGCATACCTTTTAATAGGGTACCTTCCGGCGGCCCCATTCTGGCAGGATCAAGAAGCGTATACGGCCATCCTCGGCTTCGTTCCGAGAATCGTTGCGGGCTCTATCCTCGCTTTTTTTGCCGGGGAGTTTTGTAACTCCTTCGTCCTTTCCAAAATGAAGGTATGGATGAACGGGAAGCGGCTTTGGATGCGCACGATCGGCTCCACGGTTGTAGGCGAAGGCGTTGACAGCGTCATATTTGCGCTCGTCGCTTTTTACGGAACCGTGCCCTTTGCCGCCCTGTTTACGCTCATGTGGTCAGGATATGTTTTAAAAGTTGCATATGAAGTAATCGCAACGCCGGCAACGTATTGGATTGTCGGTCGACTTAAGCGCGCGGAAGGTATTGACGTATACGACCGTGGAATTAGCTACAGCCCGTTCCGTCTTTCGGAGAAGGATTGATCGTTCATGCGCAACGTGCTCTGAGCACCATAGAAGACCTTACCGAAATCCGAAACGGATTTATCGACATTCGACATTTACGCAGGGATGAGCTCCCTGCTTTTATGTTCTCTTCTCGGCGGGTATACTTCCCTTCGCATCATGAACGAGAGTGTATCGAAAAAAACAGATGTTTTTAAAGGAAACGGAATCCCGTTTTCGATTTTTTGGATTTTGGGTTCATACGCCATTCTTTCGCTCCTCGCCTCTTTCGCGGTTCGAAGATTGATTTCCGTTCCTTCTTACACGCCGTCAACGATCCCCGCGGGCATCATCACGTGGCAATTCTTCGTGCTCGTTGCGGGATTTCTCCTGCTCATCGGTTTCATCATTCGCAAGCTGAACGTCCGTCTGTTCTACGAACTCCTGCTCGGCGTGACGCTCTTCCTCGGCGTATGGGTTTTCATGTGGTTTGTCCTCCCGTGGGAAATCGGCCTCCTGATCGCCGCGGCGCTCACGATCCTTCAGGCGCGCATGCGGAAGGTGCTCGTGCACGATGCGTTCATCCTCATCGGTGCTGCGGGCATTGCGCTCCATTTCGCATTCATGTTCTCTTTGAGCAAACTGGCAATCATCTTGGTCGCTTTTTTCATCTATGATATCTTCGCCGGGCGTCCGGGCGGCATCGCCACGAGGCTCGCGCGAACATCCATCCATCGCGGCGTCATCCCCGGACTCATCGTTCCGGCATCGTGGAAGCAGGCAGTCGGAGACATCAAAGAATCCATCAAATCACCGCAAGCCGTTTTTTTGGGAGCCGGTGATCTCATCCTTCCCCTCATCCTCGTGACGCGAGCTTCCGTTCAAGGAATTTTGCAGGCATTCGTCGTCGGCGCCGGACTGCTCGCGGGAGCTTATTGGTTGAGCCGGCGCGGTCCGTCAAAACCGTTTCCGGGCCTTGTCCCGCTCTTCATCGGCGCGGGCATTCCCTTCATCATTCTCTCCCTGTTATAGAAGCTATGCATACTCGATTGAACGGAAGACGGAAGACGGAATGAACGCTCGAAGAAAAGCCTCCGCATTCCATATTCCGCATTCCATATTCCATTCACTTCTCATATGAGTTCCAAACGACTACGCGCCGTCATCTTTGGTCCGCAAGGCTGCGGCAAGGGGACACAGGGCCAGCTTCTTTCCGAGAAGTTCAGCATTCCGCTCATCGGATCCGGCATTCTGTTTCGGCAGGAGATCGCGGATGGCACGAGCTTGGGGAGGATCGCGGAGCAGTACGTCCAAAGCGGCTGTTTGGCCCCGGACGAGCTCGTGAACGGCATTATGAGCAGGCAGCTTAAGAGCATGAATTTGAAGAACGGTTTCATCCTGGACGGGTATCCGAGAACGGTGGAACAGGCCGGTTCCCTTCAGCGCATTCTGCCCATCAACGTTGCCATCTTTATTAAAATCAGCGATGACATGGCAGTCGAACGGCTCCTTTACCGCATTCAGTGTCCGGACTGCAAAGCCGTCTACAACCTCAAAGAAGCTCCGCCGGCCAAAAAGGGGAAGTGCTCGGTTTGCGGTGGAAAGCTCAAACGGCGGGATGATGATTCGGAGGACGCCATCCGCATGCGGCTCTCGAGCTACCACTTCATGACGGAGCCGCTCACGCGATTCTACCGTCAGCGCGGCGTACTTCTCATGATCAAGGGCGACCAGTCTATCGACTACGTGCACGAGGTGATGATGAAGAAGCTGGCGAAGCTGGGATTTTGTCCGTAGAGAGAGCGCGGAGAGCTAAGAGCTTAAGGCATAAACATGAGTAAACAAATTACATTTAAAACAGATCGATTCAGGAAACATCGGGGCGGATACTCCCGATGGTTATCTGTCAGCTGTGAAAAATGCGGAACGGAAATTTTGGTATATCAAAAAGACGGTCCGGGAATACTCAAACGTCTGTATCTTGATCGGATTGCCTTTCCGAATGATTTTAATGGAAAGCGGGAACTCGTATGCAAGAAGTGTAAGGCTGTCCTTGGTGTCCCAATGAACTACAAAAAAGAAAATCGAGCGGCCTACCGCGTGTTTGTCGGGGCGATTACAAAGAGGGTTGTAGGCGAAAAAGAACTGGACAAGTTTATGAAGCTGGGGCTTTGTCCGTAGGGGTCGTTTGTCGTTCAGTATGGAGCTGGTAGCTTTATTTCGATAACTGAAATATGGATACGAACGAACTATTTGAGAGCGTTAGAAAGCTGAATTTGCCGATCGGCAAGTTCATTTTGTTCGGAAGTGCGCCGATTGCCGTGAGAGGATTACGGGAATGTCGAGATATCGACATCCTCGTTACTGAGGACGTATGGGAATCGTATCGAAACAAACCGGAGTGGAAATTGAAGGAGACGCCTAAGGGAAGCGAGTACTGGTCTCATGGAGACATCGAACTATGGAAGGATTGGAACCCGCCACTCCAGAATATTGAGAAGGTCATCAAGGAGGCGGATATCATCAACGGTCTTCCTTTTGGCAGGCTGGAAGATGTGGTAAAACGTAAGAAGATAAGGGGTCAGGAAAAGGATTTGAAGGACATTGAGCTCATTGAGGAATTTTGGCGAACGTCGAAAAAGTAATCATTCCAATAGGGCAGGGAGTAAAGCTAATAGCGTTGAAGATATGGACACCTCCGCGCTTCATAAAAATCTCTACGATGACCTCGCGGAAGAGTATGAGCGGCGCGTGAATGCATTACTGCCGATCACGGAAGAGGCCATGGATTACTTTGCTACGTACATCAAGCCGGGAGGCTCGGTCCTTGATGTCGGGTGCGGCGTGGGCATTGCCATGAGCGTGCTCGCGAAAAAAGGCTTCCGCGTTTCAGGCATCGAAATTTCGCCGAAGATGGCCGCGTTTGCCGCAA
>CAYMPS010000104.1:0-3451 GCA_964392485.1 uncultured Gammaproteobacteria bacterium
AAAAAAGCCTTGAACAACCCGCCTCCAAGAAACCTAATTGTAGGATGTTGCGAGTCCGAAGACCTGCGATAACCTATGATGAGGTCCCATGCTTGTCGTGGAAACGGATTGTTCAAAGCTTCTTCAGTTTAAATGGACGTACGCTGTCTATTCCGGACGGATTGATGGTCGATTTTTGCGCTTCGTCATCAGGCCAAAAACCAAGGGCCCGGATGCCAAGAATGACTCGTGCAGCTCTGTTTGATTCAGGTGTACCCCTACAACTGAATAACTCATAGTACAAGAATCCGGCGAAATTGTCAAGCCTTCGATTCCAATAGAACAGACTTGTAAACCCTGCTTGCTAATTGTTATTTTGTGTCTAAAAAACCGGACGTTTCTATCCCGGCAAAAGATCTGCGTATTTTATACGCGGGGGGAAAGGCGCTGTCAAGCAGAAGTCGTACAGTTCCAACAAAAGAACTGTACGAGACTTCACGACGGTACGGCTTTTTTCGTCAAACGACGACTTGAAATAAAAATCCCGCCCAAGACATAGAGGCGTCTTAGGCGGGATGCGCAGCCTTATCGGCGCGGCGCTGTCGTTGGTAGCAAATCTGACAGATCGGCTCCCCGGATTCGGTGCGCGTTGCCACGTATCCTGCCTTCCCACATCGCGAACAAAGCTTGTGCGTCGAAGGGTCTTTGCGATGATTCTTGCTATAGCAATTCAGACAGATCGGCTCCCCGGATTCGGTGCGCGTTGCCACATGTCCGGCTTTCCCGCATTTCGAACAGCGCTCGTGTTTGGAGGAATCTCTGTAGCGGTTCCTGTTGTAGCAGTTTAGGCAGATCGGCTCCCCGGATTCCGTCCGTGAAACAACAGGCTTGACCTTCCCGCACGTCGAGCATGGCTTGTGCGTAGATGGGTCATGATAACGATTCCTGTTGAAGCAGTTCGTGCAGGTCAGCTTACCGGACTTCCTGTTTCGATGAACGGTTTTCCTCTGTCCGCAGACAGCGCACGTTCCCTTCACAGCTTCACCTCCTTTCAAATTGCGTTTGGTTGAAAAAAGAGCGGATTCAGATCACCCGATCTCGCACCCCTCTTACCTCATTATTAACTCTGCGTCAAGCAAAAATCGTGAATTCGTACGGTCGTACAGTTCCAACAAAAGAACTGTACGAGACTTCACGACGGTACGACTTCACGACTTCTTCCCCCGCAACTCCGCGACCTCCTCCAGCTTCACGGAGAGAATCTTGGATGTCCCGTCTTCGCTCAGCGTTACGCCGTACAGGATGCCGGACTGGTGCATGGTCGTTCGGTTGTGCGTAACGATAATGAACTGCGTGCTCCCGGCGTGTTCGTTGATGATATCCGCGTACTTCTTGGAGTTCACCTCATCGAGCGCCGCGTCCACTTCGTCGAGGACGATGAAGGGCGACGGGTTCGTGGCCATGATCGCGCTGATGAGCGCGATGGACGTGAGCGCGCGTTCGCCTCCGGAAAGGAGGGCAATGGATTTGAGGCGCTTCCCGGGCGGCGTCGCTTGGATATCAATCCCCGCCGGCGGCGCATCGTCCGGGGGCGGAATCAGATTCCCCTCCTCATCCGTCGTGGGCTCCGGAGGGACCTGGATGAGCTTGGCATCGCCTCCGTTGAACAGCAGTTTGAACGACTTGCCGAATGCGCTGTTTAGAATATGGAACGACGCTTCGCTCCGCGTACGGATCGTCTCGTCCAGTTCGACGATGACCGTATCGAGTCCCTGAATCGCTCCGCGGAGATCCTCGACCTGCGTGTTCAAAAATTCAAAACGCTCTTTCGTCTCCTCGTATTCTTTCTGCGTTTCCGGATCGATGTTCCCGATCCATTCGAGCTGAGACCGCACGCGGACGAGCTGCGGGAGGAGCGATTCGACGTCTTTCACCTTGCCGACGCTCTGACCGAGTTTGTTGAGATCCCCTTCGAGATCCTTCCGATTCGTCCGAAGATCCGCGAGGAACGACTCGCGGCGCGTTTCCCATCGCGTGCGTTCAATCGCCGCTTCGCTCGCAAGGCGCTCGGCTTTTCGCGCCGCTTCGCGCTTCTCATTCAGCTTGCGCTGAGTATCGAACAGGTGCGTACGCTTTCCCGCTTCCTTCTTGTCCCATGCATCGATCTCGGACTGTACGCCTTTCGAGCGATCCGCCAATTCCTTTATCTTCGAAGCGATCTCTTCGAGTTCTTTCATGAGCTTGGGATCCGCGGCTTCAGCCTTTTCCTCCGTTGCCGGCTCTTGAAGCTTGGTGATGAACGCGTCGTGATCCGCATGGAGCTCGGAAACGAGCGCGCGCACCTTCTCCGCATCCGGCTTCTCCTGCGCGACGAGCTTGAGCAGCGCATCGAGCTTCTTCTGCGTATCTTCAACCGTCCGGATGATCTTTCCGAGCGACATGGCCGCATGCGGCTCCGATGCCTTCGCCTTGGCGATCTCAAGCTTCGCCTGAAGCTTCGCCTGCTGTTCGCGCAGCGCGGCGCGATCGTCCGCAATGGCATCCAGGGATTTTCGGAGCGCTTCGAATTCCTTGCTCGGCGGAACGGCTTTTTCCATTTTTCCGAATTCCGCCTCAAGACCCTTCGCTTCCTCTAACAACTCTTTCTCGTTTTGATGCGCCCGGTCGTACGCCGTCTGCGCTTCAGTCAGGTGTCCGAAAATTTCGTGCCACATGCCCCCGTAGTACCGATGCTCAAGGTCCTTGCGCTCGGCTTCCAGCGCATCGCGCTGCTCGAGCCGGCGCACGTGCCGCTGGAGCGTGCTCAAGCGCGGACTGATTTCACGCAGCAACGCCTCGGCCTGCACGAGCCGTTCTTTGGATGTCTGGAGTTTCGTAACCGACTGATGCCGCTTGAGCTGAAACGGGCGAAGACCCGCCGCTTCATCGAAAAATTCCTTGCGCTCCCCCGGACTCGCGGACAGTACCGCATCCACCATGCCCTGGCCGATCACGCTATACGTTCGCTGACCGATGCCGGCTTGCGCGAGCAACAGGGAAACGTCTCCCAGCTTGGCCGCGCGCCTGTTGATCTCAAACTCCGATTTCCCGTCCCGGTACAACCGGCGGGTGACCACGATCTCCGTCATGTCGATCTCCGTATCCTTCAAATCGTTTACGAGCGTCATGGTGACCTCGGCAAAGCCCGACCGCGACTTTTTTTGGGAGCCTGAAAAAATGAGATCCTCTGCTTTCTTCCCGCGGAGGAGCTTCATGCTCTGCTCGCCCATAACCCACCGGATCGCATCCGCGATATTCGATTTTCCGGACCCGTTCGGCCCCACGATCCCCGTTGTCCCGCGTCGCTTAGCGTCCTCCGGGGCAAACTCCAAAACCGTCTTGGTGGCGAATGTCTTGAATCCCTGCAATTCGAGTCTCCGGAGATACATATACGAGCATGTAGCTTACAGGGTTGGACGAGGTTTGGGTAGGG
>CAYMPS010000105.1:0-3441 GCA_964392485.1 uncultured Gammaproteobacteria bacterium
AATTGAATTGAAAGGTTTACAAGTTAACAAGTTTACAAGTTAACAAGTGGGGTAGACGAACGAAATTCATGCGTTATCTTGTGGATAAAATTATAATTTTGAATGTATTCAGCCAAATAAACGTTTTATTGACACGGAGCCATTTATCATTCACTAAATGATACATGGCATCGTATGAAAAGCTTTTTACCTGGAAGAAGAGTATCGAACTGACGAAATGCATTTATAGAGTGACGTCAAAAATCCCTCCTTCCGAAAAATTCAACCTCATTTCTCAGATGAGGAGAGCTGTCGTTTCAATTTCCTCAAATATTGCTGAAGGATGCAATAGAAGATCTCTTAAAGAAAGGAGAAGGTATATAAGCATCGCTTACGGTTCAGCGCTGGAACTTGAAAATCAAATTGAGATAACCAACATTTGCGATTTCATAACAGCTTCCGATTACGCAGAAGCGAAGAGGCGTACGAAGGATGTTTTAAGGCTCATCAATTGCTACTATAAAAATCCCATGCCAAAAACACCAAAGGGAAACTTTTAAAGGATACGTCCGTCACTTGTAAACTTGTTAACTTGTAAACTTGTTAACTTGTAAACACACACCTAGTTCGCCTTGATGACAACCTTACCCTTCGCCGCATCAATCGTCACTTGCGCGCCCTCTTCGATTTTACCGGAAACGATCTTCATGGCCAGTTCATCAAGGATGAACTCCTGAATGGCGCGCTTGAGCGGACGGGCGCCGTACGCCGGGTCGAAGCCTTTATCCGCAATGAACGCTTTTAACGCATCCGAAAATGCCACAGTGATTTTTTTCTGCTTCAGTCGTTTAACGACTTCCTTCAGTTGGAGTTCGACGATTTCCGCGAGATGCTCCTTTGTGAGCGATTCAAAGACAACGACTTCATCAATGCGGTTCAAGAATTCCGGACGGAAGTGATCCTTGAGCATGCCGATGACTTTTTCTCGCAAGCCATCCGTTTTCGTTTTCTCTTCCTCGCTCTTAAAACCGATTTCATTGTTCTTCGAACCCCAATCGAGGATCATGTCCGATCCGATGTTCGACGTCATAATGACGATCGTGTTCTTAAACGAAACGACGCGCCCCTTCCCATCCGTAAGCCGGCCGTCATCCATAACCTGCAAAAGGGTATTGAACACGTCCGGATGCGCTTTTTCGATCTCATCGAGGAGGACCACGGAGTAGGGACGGCGGCGGATCTTCTCCGTCAGCTGCCCGCCCTCGTCATACCCCACGTATCCGGGAGGGGAGCCGATCATGCGGGCGACGGAATGCTTCTCCATGTATTCGGACATGTCAACGCGAACAATCGCATCTTCGTCATTGAACATCACCTCGGCCAATGCGCGCGCGAGTTCCGTTTTTCCGACGCCGGTGGGACCCAAGAACAGGAACGATCCGATCGGGCGCTTTTCTTCGGAGATGCCCGCCCGAGAGCGTCGGAGGGCGTTGGAAACGGCTGTCACAGCCTCTTCCTGGTCTACGAGCCGTTTATGGAGCTCATTTTCGAGCTGTGCGAGCTTTTGGGACTCGCTCTCGAGCATTCGTCCTGCGGGTATTCCCGTCCAGCGTGAGACGATCGTGGCGATATCCTCCTCGCCGACGGAATCCTTTAAAAGACCCCTTTTTCCTTGGAGCTTCTTGAGTTTCTTTTCGCCTTCCTCAAGATTGTTTACGATGCCCGGGAGCTTGCCGTAGCGAAGCTCGGAAGCCTCTTCGAGGTCTCCCCGGCGTTCCGCAATCTCCGCCTTGCTTTTCAGCGATTCGATTTCTTTCTTAAAATTCGCATTTTCGCCTACGACCTCTTTTTCGGCGGACCATGAAAGTTCAAGCTGATGCGCGCGTTCCGATACCTCCGCGAGATGCTTATCAATTTCCTTGAGACGCTCCTTCGATTCCTTGTCATCTTCTTTTGAGAGCGCTCGCTTTTCGATTTCCAGCTTCGTTATTTCACGCTTTAGCTTATCAAGCTCCTCAGGCTGTGACTCTACCTGCATCCTGAGTGCGGAAGCCGCCTCGTCAATGAGGTCAACGGCCTTGTCCGGAAGGAATCGGTCCGTAATGTAGCGAGAGGACAATTCCGCCGCCGCGACGATGGCATTGTCCGTAATGCGAATGCCGTGATGCGTTTCGTATCGGTCCTTGATTCCTCTGAGGATGGCGATCGTATCTTCGATGGACGGTTCGTTCACGTATACCGGCTGGAAGCGGCGTTCGAGCGCCGAATCTTTTTCGATGTACTTCTGGTACTCCTTAAGAGTTGTCGCGCCGATCGTATGGAGCTCTCCTCTGGCCAGAGCGGGCTTCAGCATGTTTGACGCATCGAGAGATGATCCTTCGCCGGATGCGCCAGCGCCGACGAGCGTATGAAGTTCGTCGATGAACATGATGAGCTTCCCGTTTGATCCTTCAAATTCCTTGATAACCGCCTTGAGGCGCTCTTCGAATTCACCGCGAAACTTCGTTCCGGCGACGAGCGACCCGACATCCAATGCGACGATCTCGCGCTCTTTGAGCGTCTCGGGAACGTCGCCGTCCACGATGCGCTGCGCGAGTCCTTCGACGATGGCCGTCTTGCCGGTTCCGGCTTCACCGATGAGTACCGGGTTATTCTTGGTACGGCGGCTCAAGACTTGAATGACGCGTCGAATCTCATCATCGCGACCGATGACCGGATCAAGCTTCTCTTTCTTCGCGAGATTCGTAAGGTTGCGCGTGTACTTTTCGAGCGCCTGGTACTTCGCCTCCGGCTCCGGTGAATCAACCTTCGTTGCGCCCCGAACGTCTTTGAGCGCTTTCAAGATCGCATCCGTCGTGACGCCGAAATGGTTCAGGAGCGATCCCGTCACATCCTGAGAATCCGCAAGAGCGAGGAGCAGGTGTTCCGTAGAAATGTATTCGTCCTTAAAATCGCTTGCGGCCTTCTCCGAACTTACGAACACGCGCGAGAGCTGCTGAGAGAGAAATATTTGTCCGATCCCTCCCTCATCCGTCCGTACCTTCGGCATCTGTTTGAGATATTGCTCCGCCTGGCCTTTCATGGCGCTGATATCCGTTTGCAGCTTTTTGAGAACGGATAAAACAACACCGTCCTCCTGTTCCAGCAAAGCGGAGAGGAGATGGATCGTATCAACGGCTTGCTGGCCGTTCGTCGTCGCTATCCCGTGGGCGAGCTGAATCGCTTCTTGAGACTTCGTCGTAAATTGCTGTGGATTTGGCTGCATAGTCAGGTTCCTAGGTGATTAGGTCCGTAGGTACACATCCTGATCGTTCGTTAAAAATCTGAATGTTGAAGTACTTACGAACCTAGATTAGCACTCATGTGCCGAGACTGCTAATCGTTAGATTCTCATGAACAATGTATGATGTCAAGATTACCGGTCTCATAGATCATTAAGGCGTAAATCTGCTATGATATTCC
>CAYMPS010000106.1:0-3326 GCA_964392485.1 uncultured Gammaproteobacteria bacterium
GGGTGATTTAGTTCATTTCCCATTATAGCGCTGTGACTTTTGCTTTATAGTACCCGGAGGTCGGAAAAGAGAAAATGGAAAATATGAAACAAATCCGTTGTATGTACTTTATCGGCATTTTTTAAACGGAAATTTATATTTTTTTGATCTTCGAGCCATTGACAAAACCTCATTTTTCTGTTTATGTAGCCCCGTACCTTAGACAGAAAAGGAGCGAAGAATCGCATGAGCGACGAACAGAAAAACATTGTGTTCGAATATGTATCCGACGGGAGGCAAAGATGCTATTGCTCGTCGGATATCGTCGGGCGATTCATCCAATCATTGATCGAGTGGAAGGCCTTGGGCATCGGAGCGCATCTGGATGCGTTTGAAGTGACACGTCTTTTTTTCCTCATCGCCGGAACCGGGTTGGGGAAGACGGTTATCCTTCCGTTGCATCTCTGGCGCCTACTCATGGAGCATCCGTACTTCGCATCAATCGCTTCGTCCAACGGAGTTGTGAGCGAACGTGATGCGCCACGCGTATGGGTCGTTGAACCGAAGATCGCCATTGCGCAGGGATTGGCATCAACGTTGAACGATCTGTGGAAAGATTTCGCCGGTGAAAAATCGACGAGTGCAATCTTCGGGTGCAAGACGAGCGTTGATCACAAAAACGTTCGTGCGCCGATCGTATTCATTACAACGGGTATTTTTGCCATCTATGCGCGCAAAGGCGTGTTTCGACAAGGGCACGACGTTCTATTGATCGATGAAGCGCATGCCACGCTGGAAGCGGATGAATCCGTTGAGATCGGTATTGCACTATGCCGGTCTCAAGAGCACCTCATGAGCTTCATGTCCGCGACCGTGGATACGGTTGGATTGCCCGATAAACTCGGAGTGAGCGTAATCGACGTGCCGGGCATTCGGTTTCCCGTATGGAAGCATAATACGGGACAGCCTCTTGATGATTGCATTGTTGATCTGGTCAAGAAGAGCATAGTGGAAATGGATGTTTCCAGCGATGTTTTTCCTCGGCAGGATACGGAATTGGGGCGCGCTGTCGTCGAGGCGGTCACCCAGGAGGGACGTGCGAAGGGCATGCTCATCATCGTGAATTCTTTTTCGAGTGAACGGAGTGATGCGCAACGCGTCAAACGTCTCCTGGAGCAATCTACCTTCGCCCACCCGATTGAAATCGGTCTTCTGGCGAGTGAGGTTCTAAAGAATCCGAACCGTCGTAAAGCCTACGAGCGTATGCTGGAAAGATGGGAGCGGGAACAGAAGCGCTACGTCCTCATTGCCACATCCGTGGTGGAAATGGGCGTGACGCTCCCGAGCGTTGATTTCGTTGTCACGATGGATTCCGGATTCGGAGAGCGTGATGGGGGAGGTCCGCTATCGCTTGAATCGCTTGGCACGAACGCGCTCATTCAGCGCATGGGCCGCGTGGGCCGACTGCGCCCGGGCATCGCTTACATCACGCGTGATATTGGCGCGCCGTATAGCAATCTCAGTGACGCGGAACTCAATGCGCCCGGAGCGCTGCAGCCGGAGCCCATACGGTTTCCGTTGGAAACGGGTCACGTCCTCCCGCTCGCGTACCTTTCGTATGAACACCCGGACCTTGATATCGCACAGCTACCTCTTCCATCAGGGATCACGAACCAGCCGGAACGCATGGAGGTATACGAGGAGTATCGGGCGCATCTTGAACGAATCGGCGTTGCCGAACAAGGCGCATTAACGCCGCTCGGCGTTCGCATGGAGCGCTGGATCGGCCGGATGGATCTTGATTGTGCGATTGATGCGGATCGGTGCGTCGCTCGGAATGATTGGCTGGCTCTCATGTACGCATTAAGCAGAGGCGTCCTTCGGGTAATTCCTTTCGAAACGATATGTGACGTTTCGTTGCCTGCGATAGAGTCCGATGAGGCGCCCTGTGAGGAATGGCTCGTGTACTTCCTTTCGCATTTAGCTATACGTTTCTTGCGATGTGGGAGTGGGAAGTGGATCGAACGTTACGGGTTTGTGAACAAAGAACTTTCAACGTTTGCTCCCTATGGAATCCGTGAGGATCAGCTCTTTCGCGCAGCGTCTCTGTATCTGGAATTTTGCGATGTCTTGTTCGATGTTTTGGGCGCTAAGAATGCGCTAGACGTTGAAACGTTTTTTTCTTTCTTGAAGATACGTGAAAGTCTTAAGGCCGTTCAGCGCCTTAAATCAGAAATGGCATCTTAGACTATAATAGGGTCGTAGCATACGGCCCCCTTCCCGAGCCCGTCAGGCGGTTTCAGGAAGAGGGCTTTGTCCTCTATGTACGTTTACAATTTCTACTTCGAACGGAGAAAAACGATGTTTTGGGACACTGATAGAGGTGACAGAAAAGAGTCATACTCGTGCGTGAACGAAGGTTGCATACACGGGAAAGGCTATGTTTTTGAAGATGCTCCGTCAGAATGGTTTACGGGACATAATCCGCCGCTAGATACGCCGAAAAATTGTCCGGATTGTTTGAGCTGGAGAAGGGAACAGAAGATAATCGGTTCAATCATGGCGCAGTGCTATCTTTGCGGTTTCACATGGCCTATTTACGCTGGGGAGCGTCGGCACTATCACCGCAATGTGGGAAACTGGGACGACTATTGGGCTGAAAACAGCATGAAGAAGATCTGCCGAATGTGCGAAGAAAATCCCAACCGACGCAGAAAGCTCATGCATCGACGCGAGGCGCATAAGGCGCGAAAAAAGCTACGAGAAGAAGGAATGCTCATTCGCCCTACCGAATACGGCAAGACGGTACGTGAAGATGGTGTAGATGTGAATGACTTGTTCAATCTCGTTCACGCGAAAGGCGTTCGGCAGACCAATGCGTACCATGTTCCGGACAATTTGAGCTTTTACAGCAGTCTTGTCGAGAGGCGTGGTAAAACAGCGCTTGATCACATCATGAAGGCACATCATAAGTGGCCGCAGAACATTGGAACGAATGCGCCGGATTCGATTCTGAAGATCGCCTATCATATTACCGTCTCAACCGAGAGTCATGTGCTTGAATTTGAGGCAAAAGGTCGTGTGATGAAGTACGACACGAAACAGCGCGTTTGCGTAATGCTTAAAGCAGACGAACGTTCTCCTACGGGTGGCCGTATTCTTACTGCGTACCCAACAACTTACGAGGAGGTTAAGACTAAGATTGAAACGGGAGATTGGAAATGCGCTTGACATTCTCTTCAATCTGCGAAAGCATAGGTGACATATGTCGTTTCTAAAGAAGTTACTCAAATATACGCCACCGGACTTTCGGAAGTTCAGCCATCCTGATCATGGGATGCCGCGGG
>CAYMPS010000107.1:0-3110 GCA_964392485.1 uncultured Gammaproteobacteria bacterium
GCCGACGACTGGACGCGGAGAATAAACCCGGCGAGCGCGCCGACAAAGACGCTCGCAGCGCAGATCACGCGCCGTTCCGAGTGGATGACGAGGAACACGCGCCACGCGAGGCGGATGAGGAGCGGAATTATTTTTATAGCCATTCGGCCTCCGTGCCAGAAGATGAGAACGGGCGGGGCGAGGGACAGGGCAAGGGTACGGAGGCGACGAACTAATTCCCCTCCATCTTCTCTTTCTCTGGCGATTAGATATATGAGGATGACGAGACAAATCGCTACATAGATCACCCCAATCACGAAAGACTTCATCAGGGTGTCTTTCTCAGAAGAGGTGACATGAAGACTAAGAAAAAGGAGGAATATCAAAAGGCCAATCCAGATAGAACAGAGTAATCCGTATCCACCCGCTTTGATCATGGATTTGATATCCCAATAGCTTACTTCCTCACAAGCGACGTTGATTGCTTGGAGTGTGCAGCGCCACTCATGCGCCAGGTACATGGCGAGCGCGCTGATGATCGTCAGGATAACGGCGAGCCACCAGGGACCCGCGCAGGCGCCGATGAGGCCGCCAAGGCCTCCGCCAGCGGTTGTCATGATTGCGAGGGAATATGCGTGCTGTTTCATGCTGAACCTCGTTTTTTGCACGTTCGTTCGGTTGTCGAAGGAGACGATTGGATTGTTGCGTAAGGTGAGAATGGCGTCAAATATGAACGCCCCCGAGACCAAGCGGTTCGGGGGCGGATGAGCGTGAAGGAGCGCGGACGTGTTTAGAAGAGGCGGATGTCGTTACGGGCGTTTGCACAATTACACATGAAGCCGAGATGGATGCCGTACAAGGCATTGTAGCGGTCGTGGTCATTCGCATTCAGAAGACGCCGGATGCCGCTGATGAAGATGAGCATGTCATCCGCACTCCCGATTTCATCGTAGAGCTTCAGTAGTCCGGCTTTTCCGTTTTCGGATACGCATCCAAACAAAATTCGTTTCAACGCTTTTCGATGCATCCTTCGCTCCGAAGCGAACCGATCGCACTGATCGTGGTCGTGATGCATGACCTTTCCGCATACATCACAGATGAGCATTCGGGAAACCGGCGCGAACGCTTCATTCATTACGCGCTCCTTTCGAAGTTCCGATAACCGAAGATACTTCGAACAGGGATCATTGTAAAGCATGAAAGGGGTAGAACGTTGTTTTGCGACGCTTATGATATACTGTTGGCATCCAGCGTTTGGCATTTAGCATTTGGCCAAGCGCAAGATGCCAAGCGCTCGACCATGTCCAAAAAACTCTCCTCCTATCTCCGCCAGTTCCTGGAGTATCTCGAAATCGAAAAAGGCCGTTCGCAGATGACCATTCGAAACTACGAGTTTTATCTCCAGCGGTTTTTTGATTGGGCCAAGGATCCGAAAGCGGACGACCTTTCGGGCGAAACCGTGCGGCAGTATCGACTCTACCTCAACCGACGGGAGGATGGGCGGGGCGGTACGCTCAAAAAGAGCACGCAGAACTATCACCTGATCGCGCTCCGTTCATTCTTAAAGTACCTGGCCAAGATCGACGTGGAAACGCTCGCGCCCGAAAAGATCGAGCTCGCCCGGCAGGGGTCGCGCGACGTATCGTTTTTGGATGCATCCGATCTTTCGCATTTGCTCGAAGCTCCGATGAAGAGCGATGCGCCGAAAATCATCCGGCTTCGGGATCGCGCTATTCTGGAGCTCTTCTTCTCCACGGGCCTTCGCGTGTCCGAGCTCGCGGGGCTCAAGATCGACAACGTGAACCTGGATCGCGATGAATTTACGGTGCGAGGGAAAGGGGACAAGACGCGCGTGGTTTTTCTGTCCCACCAGTCCAAGCATTTCCTGAAAGAGTATCTTGATGAACGCGAGGACGACTCGCCCTTCCTCTTCGTTCGGCACGATCGCGCAAAGAGAGAAGACGCGGAAGACGGCGCGCTCACGCCCCGATCCATCGAGCGGCTCGTGCACCGCTACTCCGTGCTCGTGGGCATCCCAAAACACGTGACGCCGCACACGCTCCGGCACTCCTTTGCAACAGACCTCCTCATGAACGGCGCGGACATCCGGTCGGTCCAGGCCATGCTCGGACATGCGTCCATCACGACCACGCAGATCTACACGCACGTGACGAACCAGCAGCTGCGGGACGTGCACAAGGCGTTTCATGGCAGGCGGAGAGGAGGGGAAAAGCCGTTAGCCGTTAGCTATTAGCTGTTAGGGGGAAGCAAGGGAACTAAAAGCCAATGGCTAAAAGCTAAAAGCCAACTCTATGCCTAAGACCAAAAAACCACTACCGATACCGAAGAGCGAAGAAGTCCCCGCGGGACTCATTGTCATCTGCGACATCCTGGAGCGGATTCCGGAACGCGGGAAAGCCATCTTGGATTATGAAATTCGCAAGCGCGAACGGGAACGCATCCTCATGCAGGAGACGCGGAACCTCCTGTCGTGGCATCCGTGGCACACGATCCGTTTCCTCCTCTTGTCCGGCACCATCGCGTTCGGTGTCACCTGGTTTATCAGCTTCCTCTCCGCGCTCGGGCGGTTCTACGGCGCATCTTTCGGAAAGCTCGATGCGAGCGCTCCGCTCGTCAATCAAAAATTGGCGGACATCGGGGAATTGATACCGATCACGACATTTTCTCTGTTCTCGAAGATCCCGGATTTCGGCGCCATTGAATCGTTCTTCGTGGCATTGGGCGTGGTCGTGCTCATCGCCGTGGTAAAGCTCATATTCATCCTGGTGCATTGGAAGAAGATTAAGCTCTTGGGAGAGGCGGATGCCGTTTTTTCAGAGGAGCTCGAAGTGCTCGAAGCGTGGAAAGAGGAGTTGGATGAAGAGAAGGTGCTTTTACGCGGCAGTATCAAAAAGTAGCCGTTCCATTGACGGAATGCGAAAATTTGATTAGATTGGAGCATTCGCGTGCCCCAGTAGCTCAATTTTTCGCGGCGTGCGTATGTTTTCAATAATCAAGCCCCGGTAGCTTAACTGGATAGAGCAGGGCGTTTCTACCGCCAAGGTTGCAGGTTCGAGTCCTGCCCGGGGTACCACCCTTCACCCTCACGCATACGCGTGGGGGTTTTGGGT
>CAYMPS010000108.1:0-3060 GCA_964392485.1 uncultured Gammaproteobacteria bacterium
ACATCGGATTTATCTTTCAGACGTTCAACCTCCTTCCGAGGACGAGCATCTATGAGAACGTCATGCTTCCGCTCCTCTATTCGGAAATACCGCTCAGCAAGCGGGATGAAATCGTACGGGAAACCATCGAAGACGTGGGACTCTCTCATCGCATCGATAACCTATCAAACCAGTTGTCCGGCGGGGAACGCCAGCGCGTCGCCATCGCCCGTGCGCTCATTCGAAACCCGTCCGTCATCTTCGCAGATGAGCCCACGGGGAACCTCGATTCAAAATCCGGAGAGCAGATTATGGATCTCCTCCTTGATCTGAATAAGAAGCAGAAACGGACGATTGTCCTCGTTACGCACGAAACGTATACGGCGGAATACGCGAACAGGATTATCCGCATCAAAGACGGCCTCATCCTGTCGGATAAGATGAACGGCCACCATCGTAAAAAGGGAAGTGGCATCCCTCTGAAATAGCATGAAGAACAAAGATCTCCTCGTGGCGTCCGTGACAAGCCTCCGTCGTGGAGGCTCGAGGAGTTATCTTTCGATCCTCGGCATCGTCATCGGCATCGCTTCCGTTATTCTTATCCTATCAATCAGCGAAGCCGGGCAGCGATTCATCATCGATCAAGTCGCTTCATTCGGAGCGGATCTCATTTTCGTCGAAAACGGATCACCAAATGATATTGAGGAAATTTCAAGTTCGCTGTTCGCGAAACAGGTTCTTTCCGTCAAAGATTACAAAACGCTGAGGGGGAAGGAATGGATGCGGCTCATCACGCCGATGATCCTTCAGCAGGATACGGTGAATTACCGCGGAGAAACGATGAACATTGAAACGGTGGGGACGAGTTACGATGAATTGGAAATGTACGACTCCGATCTCCAGGCAGGAGCATTTTTCACTTTGGAGGATGAGGATGCGAGGAGGCGCGTGATCGTTATCGGTTCGGACGTTGCGACCAAGTTATTCGGGTACGAAGAACCCGTCGGGAAAACGATAGAGCTCGGAAAACAGAACTTTAAGATCATCGGCATTCTTGAGCCGACCGGTACCAGATTTTTGCGCGAAGTGGATAAGCAAGTATTCATGCCGTATTCAACGGCCATGGATATCTACGGACTCGAATACATGATGGCCATGGTCTTTAAAACAGACCTCCTCGTGAACGAAGCTTCGGAACAAATCCGGATCACCCTTCGTGAAATGCACGGTATTGATGATCCGATGAATGATGATTTTCGCGTATATACGGCGGAAGAGACCGCTGAAATCACGAGGGAGATGACTCTCGCCCTTCAAATATTTCTCGTCGCTGTTGCCGCGATATCCCTCGTCGTCGGAGGCATAGGTATCATGAACATCATGTACGTTTCCGTAACGGAACGGACAAAGGAGATCGGCCTCATGAAAGCCGTTGGCGCAAAAACGAGCACGGTGTTGAAGCAGTTTCTCATTGAATCGCTGCTCATCACGATGATCGGAGGCATTCTGGGAATTATCTTGGGCATCCTGCTGACATGGATTGCCGTTAAAATAATCCTCGTCTATCAGGAAGGCTGGAATTTTGAAATTTCACAAATGGGTATCATTTTGGGTATGGGATTTTCCACGGCGATCGGCGTCGTCTTCGGATACGCGCCCGCGAAGCGTGCCGCATCGATCAGTCCCATAGAGGCATTGAGATACGAGTAGTATGAAGCAAGCGGAGTACGTAAAAATGGCGTTTAAAAATCTCGTCCGAACGAAAGGGCGAGCGGTCTTGACCATGCTCGGCATCGTCATCGGAGTGGCTTCCGTCATCATGATGCTTTCCGTGGGTCAGGCCACCGAACGGTACCTCCTTTCGCAAGTTGCTTCCTTCGGTTCCGATCTTATCATCATTTCAAACGGGAGAGGTGATGAAACGAAAAGCGCGGGACCGGATCCGACGCTCAAGCAAACGCTGACCGAAGATGACTATTACAGGCTTCACGAGAAGAGCTGGGTGCGATTGATTGATGCGAACGCCATATCCAGAGAGATCGTCACGTATGGAGGCATCAGCGCTTTCGCGGACGTCGTGGGAGTCGCGCCCGACTCGGCGGAAATCTTCAATATGAATCTTGAACGCGGTGCATTTTTCAGCGATGAAGACCTTTCACTGAACGCGAGAATCGCCGTGCTCGGCAATACGATCGCAACGGATTATTTCGGTCAGGAAAATCCCCTCGGCAAACGGATCAAGATTCATAATCGAACCTATCGTGTGACGGGCGTTCTCGAACCGGGCGGGACAAAATTTTTTCAAAGCGTTGACCGTCAAATCTATATACCGTTTACAACGGCGCTCCTGGAATTCGGAAGAGAAAACGTCAATTTCGTTTTTCTCAAATCAACGTATGAAGAACTGGAAACGGCGAAAGACGAGGTGAGGATCGTGATGAGAGACTCTCATAACCTGAACAATCCGAGAGGGATACTCGCGAAAGACGACTTCATTGTACGAACGCAGGAAGATGCCCAACAGAGTGCGGAAGTGATCGGTACGATCCTATCCATTCTCTTAAGCGCGATTGCAGCCGTATCTTTGGTCGTCGGAGGCATCGGCATCATGAACATCATGTATGTAACCATTAAGGAACGGACCAGGGAAATCGGATTGCGGAAAGCCGTCGGGGCGAAATTCTACGACATCCTTTCCCAATTCCTGCTTGAATCGATCATCATTACTCTCATCGGCGGCATCTTTGGCATTATCATCGGCGTCCTATTCTCCTGGCTCGGCCTCCTCGCGCTCTCGTACTATCAGGCGGGCTGGTATTTCGTCATGCCCTGGGGCGCTATCGCACTCGGATTTTCCGTTTCCGCGATCATCGGCGTCGTCTTCGGCTTTTTGCCCGCCCGAAAGGCTGCGAGCATGCAGGCGATAGAGGCGTTGGGGTATGAGTAGTCGATCGTTCTCATGAAATGAGCGATCGCCCGGCGGCGTTTAGTATCGAAATGGAACAGGCGTTAAGATGTTAGTACGGCGCCCGGCGGCTGTTGACTGAAGGCATTTTTTGATGTATGAATTTATAATAGAAG
>CAYMPS010000109.1:0-3022 GCA_964392485.1 uncultured Gammaproteobacteria bacterium
GCGGAAGACGGCGACGCGCCCTGCGAATCCGGGTCGCTCGTGAAATCTCCACTGACCAGCGCCGTGTACTACTGCGGCGCGAACGGCAAGCGCTACGTGTTCCCGAACGATCGCATCTACTTTACGTGGTACGACGACTTCAACGGCGTGACGGAGATCACGGCCGAGGAGCTCGCGGCCATCCCGCTTGGCGGGAACGTCACGTACAAGCCGGGCAGTAAAATGGTGAAGATCGAATCCCTGCCGAACGTCTATGCCGTGGAACAGGGCGGCGTGCTCCGCTGGGTCAAATCCCCGAGCGTGGCCGCCATCCTCTACGGCGACGAGTGGGCAAAAAACGTGGACGATCTGTCAGACGCTTTCTTCGGTAATTACAAATTCGGAGCGGATATTGATTACGTGAATTAGCTTTCGGCCATCAGCGGCTGGCGAAAAAACATCCACGAAATCCTGCTCCTTCCAAAACAACCATGAAACCGGACTCCCTATTCCAAGGGTAAAGTATCGAACGCGCAACCGAACCTGCCCCCGCCGTCATCCCGAGGGAGTCCTCGTCCGACGAGGACGAGTCGAGGGATCCCTTTTCGGCCACGGAATATCAAAGCAAGGACATGGTGCTTCCGTTACGTGGCGTGAGGTTTCTTTAATAATAACGATGGAGGCACGAAAGGGACCCCTCGACTCGTCGCGAGAGACGCCCCGCTTCTTTACAATCCGGCGACGCTCCTTCGCTCGGGGTGACGCCGCAGTGGGAGCCGCAGTCTCGTAAAAGGAACGTTCTTTCCATACGATGTATTTCCTTTTCCATTTCCAATTCCCGTTGCTTCCTGTACGATGTTTCCGTGATTCAAAAGATGTCATACGCTATCAAATCCGTCTTTCAGTGGATCGACAGTAGTCGTACGGTCATGAAGTAATAACTGTACGACTTCACGATTTCACGATTTCATGACTCCCCTTATGCCTACCCTCCCCGACAATCCCACCATGCGAGACTTCCATGCCTACGTTCGGCGAATGGAAGAGGAACGCGGCTTTACGGATGGAACGCCGCTGGAACAGTGCCTGCTCCTCGGAGAAGAAGTGGGTGAGTTGTTCAAGGCCGTTCGAAAATGCTCGGGCATGAAAACGGACGAACAACGGGATTGCGGATCCGTTGATCTCGAACTCGCGGATATTCTGATCTACATCTGCGCGCTTGCGAACCGGTTCGATATTGATCTGGAACAGGCCTTTAGGAAGAAAGAGGAGCTGAATGCCAAACGAACGTGGTCCTGATATGATCATGATATGAACTGGAAACACATTGCCCGCTGGGCCGCCCGCGTCTTGAGCATCCTGCTCATTCTCTTTTTCCTCATGTTTTCGTTTGACGAGCCGATCCTTTCCCTCGGCTTCCTCATGCACAACGTCCCTACAGCGATCATCTTGATCGCGGCGATCGTCGCATGGAAGCATAACCGCGTCGGAGGTATTTTCTATCTCATCATCGGTATCGCATCAATCTTCGCTTTCAACGTCCGTAAACACACGGAAGCGCTTCTGATCACACTCCCCTTCCTGCTCATCGGTGCGCTTTACCTCGCAATATCCTACAAACATCCTATGAAAACGAAATCATCGGAAAAAATACCTACGAACCCACAAACCTAATTACCTACGAACTTCATCACCATGTCCATCTCCCCATCGTGCGACAAGTGCGGACGCGAGCTCACGGCGTTCGGCGCCATCCTTTTAAGTCCGCCGGATAACCAGGGCCGCGTGAAAAAATGGCATATCTGCAAGGAGTGCTATCATACAATGGAGGAGGGTCTCGCAAACACGTCCGCATCCGCACCCCCCCCACTCCCTAATCCCTAACTCCCTAATCCCTAACTCCCTAAGCATGAGCCTCTGCACCACCATCAAATCGCTCGTCATCGTGGCGCTTATCGCGCTCGATTGGGCCGCGATCCACGATATTTTGAAAGCCAACGAACCTGATTATTTCCTGGAGTACTTCGCGCTGGCGATATCCCTCGTCATCGTGATCCTGCTGGGAATCCACAGCTACTTGGACAAAAAGGCAAAGAAAACCGGCACGTGCGTCTAATAGCTGGCCGTAATTCCATTCCCGCGGTAGGATAGCCGCGGGTTTTATTTTCCCCTCGAACCTTCCACCCTCAATCAGGTGCACTATGGAACAAAATGACGACAGCGCTAAACGCGATGTCTCCGGCGAAGATTTTCGTCGCCTAGAGATCGTGAGCGACCTAGGGGTGAAGTTCGTGCAGACGATCCTCACCTTCACTCTTCAGCAGGTTTCGCTCCTGCAGTCGCGGCTCCAACTCGTACGCCAGGCAGCGAGCCCCACGCTCGTCCGGAACATTTCCACGCACGCGACGAAGATGGACTTTGCCGGCTTTCCACCGGCCAAGCTTGGCAACATCAAAGGCCTTCCGCACTACTTGAGCGCATGGATCGAACGGCGCAGACTGCGCAGAGATATCCGTGCGTACGGCATGCCGATCGTGGACGTGCACATCGCCACCTACGCGCGCGATGCGGACCCGGCGCGCGAAATCAGCAATTTGATGGAATCCGGCTACCGCATGGCATCGCTCTTTGAGCTCCTTTGCTTTATATACGGAAACTCCTCGCTCCTCGGCAATGATGACGAATTCATTACGCTGAAAGTGCGCTGGAAGGGCCGTGGAGTAAAACGCCGCGCGGTTAAAACCGCGCATTGCATCAGCCGATCTCCGAAAGGGGTACTCGTCTATAAGACGCATGGCTTCGAAAGCATGCTCAATCGACGTGCACATGATGATGATCCTACGCTCCTCCATTTCGTGGTTATGGACGCGAAGAGTAGCACTTGCTCCGACACCGACAAGCAACCCCCCTCAGAATCTTGAGGGGGGTCCTTCTTTGGCGGCTGGCAGGGATAGTAAGAGCATCTCAGCCAAATGCCAAATGCCAAATGCCAAATGCCAAACGCCAATACTGCTATAAATTCAATTCAATCGGTTCCGCTCCC
>CAYMPS010000110.1:0-2956 GCA_964392485.1 uncultured Gammaproteobacteria bacterium
TGAACGCATCACGGCTCACCCAAATCGCACTCGAGCGCGTATTGTCTTCTTCAGCTTTCCAATTAACCGGCAAAGAGAGCTCATGCGGCTTTTCAAGCTTCACGGAAGTGAGCTTGCCGCTCGTAACGACCCGGTCGTATTCCTTCTCCGGAGGTTCCGCACCGTCTTCACGCTCCCCTGTTTCGAATTCCTCACGCGCCGCTTTGGACGCATCCGTTTCCACAAAATGCTCCGATTGCCAATTGAGCTGCGTCTGCCCCGTGGGGTTGAATGATTCAACCTCGACGTACCGCTCGCTCTTCTTCGATTCATCAAAGTAAACATTTCCCTCGAACGGCACGGCGGTCTGCTGAATCACGAGACTCGATCCTTTTTTAAACACGATCGCTTTCGCCGCTTCTTCGGCGTTGAGGGAGGCGAGTACGTCCGTATTCACGTTGCCGTCGGGGCTGACGACATCCTTCTTGCCGCAACCCGCGCCCAATATGAGCGTCAGGCACAGAATAGATACAATGGTAATGTTTCTTGGCATACGTTGCTGAAGACAAGTTAACACGTTTACACGTTAGCAAGTGTCGTCCATGTCACGTCCACTTGTTAACGTGTAAACTTGTAACCGTATAAAATCGTTTGAGTCCTCTCTCCTCCCCCATCCATCATCCCCCGCTCTCACTTGGACTGGGATATTCCACGATAATCGTCAACGTGTCAATACCTTCTTCATTCGGATCATCTACGATGACGAGGCTGAAGGAAGTCGTTTCCGTGGATCCGATCATCTCAACGGTCTCCCCGTTGTCCGATCTTCGCATTTCCGGGCTTCCGACGCCGAGCTGTCGGAGCGACCCCGCGTAGAATCGAAGCGCCTCGTCTTCCGTCGCGTCGATGTCCGTCCAGAGAACGGACACCGTATCAGCGTTCACGATCGGATTTTCTTCGACGAAGTCCGGCAGATCATCCGACTTGCCAACCATCGAAGCGATGAACTTGACCGGCGCGGTCATGAAGCGAAAAACCTTCCCCCTGGCCTCTCCCGGATAAAAATAGATCTCTTTCGCATCCTCAGGACGATAGAGGACGAGGTTGGCGGGAAACCCTTCCGGCAGGGTCGTGATGCGCTTCGGCGTCGAGCCGACGAACATTCGAATTAAAAAGAATCCCGTAATGAGTCCGGCGGCGAGGAGGATGGCGCACCCGATCAAACAAACCTTCCACCACGAACGGCCTTCGATGACTTCGTCCATGGCCTCCCTCTTTACGGAACCTGCTGTCTGGTCTTGCATAGAGCTTCTCTGCTATTCTGGTCTTTACGGAGCATTTTGGCAATGCCTGAACAAACCCTATGCCGAATACCTCATCCCTGTCTATCGGTGACCGCGCGCCGCGCTTTACCCTTCTCAACGAAGAGGGGAAGAAGGTGGCCCTCCACGATTTTGCCGGAAAGAAGAACGTCATCCTCATCTTCTACCCCGGCGACATGACGCCCGGATGCACGCTCCAGCTCTGCGCCATTCGGAGCGACTATAAAAAATTCACCGCCGCACACACGGTGGTGTTCGGCGTGAACCATGCGAACGCGGAATCGCATGCGAATTTTTCGGCGAAGCATCGGTTCCCCTTTCCCCTGCTCATCGACAGCGGAAAACGGACGAGCGCAAAATACGATGCGGTAAAGCCGTTCTTTAAAACGATGATCATCAAGCGGACGGTCGTCGGAATAGGAAAGGACGGAAAAATTTTCTACTACAAGCGCGGAATGCCGAGGAATGCGGAAATACTCAAGGCGATAAAAATAAAAACGATACAGTCCAACGCATAGAATTCACGAGTCGTTGACTGGTTCGCTCGTTTGCTGGTTCGCTTGTTCAAAAAACAAGTCAACGAGCAAACAAGATAACCAGCTAACCCTGCATTTATTTATGGACCCCAAACAACTCCCATTCAGCAGCGAACTCGACGGGATCTCGTCAAAGACCATTGAGACGCACCACGACAAGCTCTACGCGGGCTACGTCAAAAAGAAGGAAGAGATCGCAGCGAGACTGCGGGAACTTTCGCACGGAGGAGACCTCTCAAGCGCGAATCAGACGTTCTCCGAGCTTCGAGGACTTAAAGAGAGTGAGACCTTCGCCGTGAACGGCGTCTATCTTCATGAATGGTACTTCGAAGTCCTGGGCGGCGACGGGAATCCGACAGGGCCGCTTGCGGACGCGCTTACGGAAAAGTACGGCTCCATCGAGAACTTCAAAAACTACTTCACGGCCAACGGCATGGTGGCGCGCGGCTGGGCCGTACTCGCCTGGGATACGCACGACGAGACTTTGCGGGTTTACACGGGAGATGCGCATAACCATGGCGGCGTGTGGGGCGCGATCCCCGTCATCGTCCTCGACGTGTACGAACATGCGTACTTTATGGATACCGGATCCGACCGCAAGGCGTACATCGAAAACTTCTGGAAGAATCTGAACTGGGAACGCGCGAACAGCCTCTACGAAGCGGCGAGGAAATAGAAACTGTTAGCGAGTTGGCGTGTTACGAGTTTACATGTTGGCGCGGAAATAGAAACTCGCCAACACGTCAACACGTAAACTCGTTACGTTGTTACATTCAAAAACTCCACACATCCTGTGGAGTTTTTCCATTCACAGAGCAACGTATCTGCTACTTTTTCTTCCCGCCAATCGCTTCTTCGAGGGCGTCTTTGTTCCACCCCACGATAACCTGGCCGTCCACGTCCACAACCGGAACGCCCATCTGACCGGAGAGCTTCACCATCTCATTCGCGGCCGCGGGATCCGACGCAACGTTAATATCCTGAAACTCTATCTTCTTCTCTTCGAGGAACTCTTTGACCAACTTGCAGTACGGACACGTTGGCGTTGAATACACTTTTATTTTCATAGAATTGTTCTGACGGATAGTATATCACACGTTCACGGAGGGTGTGAATAAA
>CAYMPS010000111.1:0-2422 GCA_964392485.1 uncultured Gammaproteobacteria bacterium
TATCATCCCAAACGAACGATCTGTTCTCCCCGGCCTCACCAACCGGGTAGTCACAATCCCGCAGAAAAGAGCGTCCCGACGTCGGTCGGGAAACACGGGTGGAACCGCGGTTCTGGTCATCGGATCAGTATCGTCCCGGCGAATGTCCCCAGCAGGGGGATTTCGGCGGGATTTTTTAATTTAGATTTCGCATTGCGAATTGCACATTGCGAATTATCCACGAAATGACATTAGCATCAAATGCGTAATGCGAAATGCGCAATAATCATATGAACACCCAATCAGTTGAGACCATGCGCCACTCCGCGGCCCACCTCATGGCGGCCGCGATCCATCGCCTTTTCCCGGAAGCGAAGTTCGGCGTGGGGCCGGCCATTGAGTTCGGATTCTACTACGACATCGACATCGGCCGTCCGGTGACGGCCGAGGATCTCAAAGCCGTCTCAAAAGAGATGAAGAAGATGATATCCCAGAACCCGCATTTTGAACGTGAAGAAATGGGGATCGACGAGGCGATTGCGCTTTTTGACAAGATGGGACAGACGTACAAAGTCGAGCTCTTGAAGGATATCAAGGAGAAGGGGACCACGAGTCTTTCCGAGGAAGAACAGCAGGATATCGCGGACGTGAACGAGGTCAGTTTGTATAAGACCGGGGACTTCGTCGACCTCTGCCGCGGGCCGCACGTGGAAAAGGCGAGTGATATCGGTGCATGGAAACTTACGAAGTTCAGCGGCGCGTACTGGCGGGGGAACGAAGCGAACGCGCAGATGCAGCGCATCTACGGCGTATGTTTTGCGACGCAAGAGGAACTCGACAAGCATCTCACCATGCTCGAAGAAGCCGAGAAACGCGACCACCGCAAGCTCGGCCAGGCGCTCGATCTCTTCATGTTCGATGAGGAAGTCGGTGCCGGACTTCCGCTCTGGCTTCCGAACGGCGCGAGGCTTCGCAACGAAGTCATGAATTTTGCATTTCAAACGTATCTCCAAAACGGGTACGAGCCCGTATGTACGCCGCACATTGCGCATTCATCGCTCTGGAGCCATTCCGGCCACCTGGATTTTTATTCGGACGGCATGTACGGCCCGCTCACGATTGATGAGGAAGAGTATCGTATTAAGCCCATGAACTGTCCGTTTCACGTGAAGATGTATCAGGGAACCAAGCGGAGCTACCGCGACTTGCCGATTCGTTGGACGGAGATGGGGACGGTGTACCGATACGAGCGGAGCGGTACGCTTCATGGCCTCACGCGTGTGCGCGGCTTCACGCAGGATGACGCGCACATCATCTGTACGCCCGAACAGCTGAAAGAAGAAGTGAAGAAAGCGCTCGAAATCACAAAGTATGTCCTTTCGACATTCGGCTTTACAGATTATGAGGTGAATCTCAGCGTCCGTGATCCGGAGCACCTCGACCATTTTATTGGCGAGGATGCGAGCTGGGAGCAGGCGGAAAGCACGCTTAAGGAGGTACTCGAACAGACCGGATTCGATCGGTACGTGTACGACGTAGGCGGCGCGGTCTTCTATGGCCCCAAGATCGACATCAAGGTATCCGATTCCATTGGGAGGAAGTGGCAGCTTTCCACCATCCAGTTCGACTTCAACCTTCCGGAACGATTCGGCATGACGTACGTCGGACAGGATGGGAAGGAGCATACGCCGTTCATGATCCATCGCGCGATCCTCGGGTCGCTGGAGCGGTTCATCGGCGTGCTCATCGAGCACTACGCAGGGGCGTTCCCCACGTGGCTCGCGCCGGTTCAGGTCGGCATCATCCCGGTGGCGGACCGCCACAACGACTTCTGCTTCAAACTACGGGATGAGTTCGCTGCGGCCGGCATTCGCACGGATGTGGACGATGCCACGGAATCCGTGGGCAAAAAAATCCGTTCCGCAGAGCTCAAAAAGATTCCGTTCATGGTCGTGGTCGGAGACAAGGAAGCGGGCGGCGAGGCGCTCACGATCCGCATCCGCGGAGAAGCGGAACAGCAGTCGCTCGATAAGGCCGCATTCATCGAACGGGTGAGCAAAGAGATTGAAGAACGGTTATAAAAAAGTCGTGAAGTCGTATAGTGCTCACTTAACGACTTCACGACTGCCTAGGCCGCTTTCTTCGCTTTTCGCTTTTTCGACGTTTTCGCTTTCTTCGCTTTCGGCTTCACGGTTTTCTTTCCCCGTTTCTTTTCGGTCATCCGTTCCGCTTTCGTGACGAGCGCATTAAACGATTCGATGCCGCCCATTTTTTCCGTGAGGTCTTCCTGCATCTCTTTAATCTCCGCGATCATCTTTTGAACGGCTTGCGTATCTTTGGCCTTCAGCGCAATCGAGAGCTCGGCCATCCGTTCGAGGACGCTCGGAGCATCATACTTCATGTCCTGAGACGCGGGATCGTCGATCATCGCATTCCAGATGTC
>CAYMPS010000112.1:0-2139 GCA_964392485.1 uncultured Gammaproteobacteria bacterium
TGAATGGAATGTTAGCACGGAATGCTGACATTCCTGAGTGACGACGCGTTCCGTATGATTTTGAAAAAATCATACGGGCGCATGTCTTCTGTTGTCGATGGGTTATAACATGAAATGATGTGTGTGTAAATACACCGGACGAGCAAAATCACGCGGTTCCGCGTGATGTTCAGCCAGCTATTTTTTACATTCATGGATAGGATTTAAAATATCAGGTTATCGGTGACGGGTCATTGTTTTCGCCAGTGATGTTGAGATGAGACCTATCACCTATTTCTCTATAACCTATAACCTATTTTCCTATTACCTACCTTTTATCGCTTCATCGGTTTCGTCTCCCAGCCCTTTTCTTTCAGTCCTTCTTCCGCGGCCGCGATCTGCGCTTCCTGCTTGCTCGTTCCTTTGCCCACGGCCACGAGCTCTTTTTCGATGAATACGCCGACCGTGAATTCCTTTGCATGATCCGGTCCGATTTCTTCCAACACCTTATAGGTTGGCGTCACGCCCAGGAGTTCCTGCGAGGTTTCCTGGAACTTGCTCTTCGGATCAATGTGCAATTCGTTCTCTAAGATGAACGGAAGATGTGAGAGGACGTTTTTGTCGATGAACGTTTTGGCCGCATCCCATCCGCCGTCAATATAGATGGAACCGATGATGGATTCCATGGCGTTCGCCAAAATGTACATGCGCGCTTTTGAATCCGCATCCTTCGATTCGCCTTTCGACATGAGCAAGAACTCTTCGAAATTGAGCTGACGGCCGATGCCGGCGAGCGTCTTGGCGTTCACGAGCGCTGCACGCCAGTTTGTGAGCTCTCCCTCCGGATTGCTGTAATTCGAAAAGAGGTGTTCCGTGACAACGAGTTCGAGGACGGCGTCGCCCAAAAATTCCAACCGTTCATTGTGGGGGTAGGGGAAGTCCGCGTGCTCGTTGATGAACGATCGGTGCGTGATCGCCTGAATGAGCGTGGCTTCGTCTTTAAACGTGTAGCCCAATCGCTCCATCAACGGAGCGTAGTTTGGTAAATCCATACGTTCGTAGGTGTTTACGAACGACAACGAAGATGGGAACGGAGCATTTGCTCAAAATGTGAACGCTATTGCGTTCCGTGGCCATCGCCGGCGTCGTTACGAATAGTTTGAATTATTATACATTTACGAATTAACGGATTGACGCATTAGATATGTAATCCGTAAATACAGCAATTCATCAATTCGTTAATGTATCAATCGTTTTCAACGTGCGGGTGATCGGCGGGGAAGGGCTCCGAAGGCATCGGATCTTTTGGGACATCGTCTCCCTCTTTCTTATGCCGCTCCTTTTCTTCTTTCTTTGATTCGTCTTCCTCTTTGGGTTTGTCCGAATCCTTTTCCACGCCTTGGGCAATTTGATCGCGGTACACGGCGCCGAGAACGCCGTTTACGAACTTCCCGCTGGATTCTCCCCCGAACGTTTTGGCGAGTTCGATCGCTTCGTTGATGGCGACCTTCGAAGGGATCTCATGCGTGTAGGTGAGCTCGAACGTTCCGATGCGGAGCACGTTTCGATCCACGGTCGTGATTTTGGCGAGCGGCCAATCCGGCGCGAACTTGGTGATGAGTCCGTCAATGAGCGCTTGGTTTTCCTGGATGCCCTTCACGATGCATTCCGCAAAATCTTTTTCATCCAAATCCGGCGCGAACTCTCCCACGTTTCGCTGGAGGATGTCTGTCGCATCTTTTTCTCCACCATGAAAATCCCACTCGTAGAGGGATTGGAGCGCGAGCGCGCGGCAGAGGTGTCTATTGGACATAATGTACGAAGGGGCGATGTTTCTGTTATTCGTGTTATTGATTCTCGTTACGCCTCTTTCTTCTTTGATGCTTGCTGTCGCTTTGCGAGCTTTTCGGCTTTCCGTTTGCTCGGCTTAATGTAAATGGCCTTTCCATTATACTCCGCCGCGCCCGGAGCCGCACGGTGGGAACGGTGCAGAGCGCCGGTCTTGGCGTCTTTACTGAGAGTTTCCTCCTTCAGTGCAAAATGAGAAGCGCGTCTGCGCTTTTTGGATTTCGTGTGTCGATGGCTTGGAAGTGGCATATAGGTGCCTTTATTAGCGTTTCAATGGGCAGAATCATAGCGAATTGGCGGGGTTTTGGCAAG
>CAYMPS010000113.1:0-2006 GCA_964392485.1 uncultured Gammaproteobacteria bacterium
TCCTCTCATCTCCTTGAATAGCGTGGACCCACCCGTATCTCTCCTCGGGTGGGTCTTTTCATTACAGCGGATCAGCTTATGGCTTATAGGGTATTAGCTTTTAGCTCTCTGTTTGGGGCAACCCCCGGAAAGGGGGCTATAAGCTATAAGCTAACACCCTATAAGCTAATCCTAACGCCTCCTTGTCGGAAAACCTCAACCTCTCCATCCTTTCCTATCCGCGCGACCGTGGTCGGCTTCCGGCGCGGGCGTGCGCCAACATCGAGGAGAAGGTCGGGTTTCGGATCTTTTACGAAAACTTTGACGACTCCCCTGCCGGATGCGGCGGGCGGAGATCCTGATCGGTTCGCGGACGTTGCCGCAATGGGATATCCGAAGCGCGCGGCGAGCTCCTGAATAAACGGATCGCTCGTCACGCGGATCGCGGCGATGCGCTTCTCGTGCGTGCGCGGTGCGAGCTTCACTCCTTTCCTGAGTGGGAGGATGAGCGTGAGCGGACCGGGCCAGTGTTTCCGGATAACCTTCGCGCTCGCCGCATCAATCCGAACGACGTTCTTGACCTGAACCAATGATCCCGCGATGAGCTGGAGCGGTTTTCCCTCATCGCGTCCTTTGATGCGGAAAATGCGCTTCACGGCCTTCGCATTCCGGGGATCGCACCCGATGCCGTAGACCGTTTCGGTCGGGAAGGCGATGACCCCTCCCCGCTTCAATGCAGACACGGCCGAACGGAGGGCCGCGTCACGTTCGTTTTTTGATTTTCCGACGTTTAAAATCAACATACCTTCTTACTATCCCGGCGAAACGGATACAGACAAATCTTCTTCGTCGCGCGATCCATGGTCTGATAATACAGAACCGTCTGTTTGAGCCCATCCTGCAACCCGACCTTTGGCTTCCATCCGGCGAGCTTCGTGAGTAACGACGCGTCGAGCGCACTCCGCATAGGCGCAGACGTATCCGCGGGTCCGTGTCTGGGTTTCTTTTTATATTCCAGAAGCTTCGCCGTACGCTTAAAAACGTCGTTTACGCTCGTTTCTTTGCCGGTTCCCACGTGATAGATCCCGACAAAACCCTTGAGCTCCAACACGCGTACGATCGCACCCACGACATCCGCCACGAACACGTAATCCCGCGTTGCGCGCCCGGTTCCGTTAATCGTAACCGGCTCGTTCGCCAGCATGCGGGAAATAAAAATTGATATGACACCGGCCTCGCCCTTGGCGTTCTGGCGAGGTCCATACACGTTCGCGAATCGGAGCGACACGAATGGCAGACCGTACTCCCTCTGATAGAACTCACCGTAGAACTCAATCGTCCGCTTGCTGATGGCATACGGACTCAAAGGCTCAGAGACCTGGTGCTCCTTCATGGGAATGGGATTCTCGTCCCCGCAGAGCGCGCCCCCGCTCCCGGCAAAGATGAACCGTTTGACCTTGGCCCTGCTCGCGGCATCAAGGAGTTTGAGCGTGGCACGGATGTTCGTCTCCGCATCCCCCACCGGATCGGCAACGGACCGGCGCACGTTGATCTGCGCCGCGAAGTGGAGCACGGCGTCCGGCTTGTTCCTGATAATCCACTTGGACGCATTCGGATTTCCCACGTCCATCTTCAGGAACGCAGCCGCCGGGTGCACGTTCCGACGTTTTCCGCTTGAGAGGTTATCGATAACGGTCACGCGCCAGCCGCGTTCGATGAGTGCGTCCACGACGTGCGAGCCGATGAATCCGGCCCCGCCGGTGACGAGCGCCAGAGGATGTCTTTTCGTTTTCATGAAGTCATTGTAGCAAAAGAGTCGTAGAGTCGTAGAGTGAGAACTCTACGACTTCACGACTTTCTTCACGACTAATCTACGTTCATCTCCGCCCGCACGTCCCGCTTCTCCGCCTGTTTGCGCAAATACCCTTCGACGAATCGATCGAGATCGCCGTCCAAGACTTTCTCCGTCTCAGTGGTTTCCACGCCCGTGCGCGTATCTTTGACCAGCTGGTACGGGTGGATGACGT
>CAYMPS010000114.1:0-1735 GCA_964392485.1 uncultured Gammaproteobacteria bacterium
GAGCTGCTTTTGAAGCTTCTCGAGACCCTCCTCTCGGACTTCGTACGTCCCTTCTTCGCATTCAGCGAGAACCTTGGGAACGAACGCCCGAAGATGCTCTTCCGGATCATCGCCGAATACCTGAAACACCTCGGGTATCTGTTCCTGCATCGCCCGTATGAAAGCCGCCATCCGCGACCCCGGAATCGGCGCGTGCATCAGTGAGTTGAACATGCCCCACAAAATGTACTTGGCGCGCATGCCCTTGAGCTTTAGAAGCGCTTCGCGCTGCCTGTCGCTGATTTCCAATGTACGATCCTGGTCCGTCATACCAGCCTTCCTTTCTCCTCATCCTGATGTTGCAGACGGTATGCCGGGCATCCTACACCGATCGCATGAAGTGTAAAGGGGGGTCCGTCCGTATAAGATAAGAGCCGTCCTAAAGGGGCGGCTCTTAGAGAGGTCGTGCGAAAACGCTATGCGCGCGCTTGATTCCGGCGGGACGGCACCGCTTTCGCGGAACCCACGATCCCGATGGACTCGAGGCAGACAACGCGGTTGTTCCGCAGAATGGCGATAAAACCCTCCACGGTGACGTTCGGATAGCGCCTCCGGATCACGCGCGCCGCAGCATGGATGTCCTGAGCGAGCGTCACGCGTTCGATCTCTTCGCTCTCGAACGCCATGTACGAGTACCTGCCGCAGTCCGTGTGCTGCACGATGGCCACGGTCTCGTGCTGGTGCAGGCTCACGGACATTCCGAGATCATCGAGAAGCTGCTCTCTCAACTCTCCAGTTTCGCGCACCAGCCTGTGGCACGCACCGGGAGGCGTAAGGAGATCGAAGGTCGCGCTTTCCCCGTACACGAAATGGAGCTCGCGTTCGAGCGTGCCATTCCATAGCCGGAAATCCATGCACGCGATCACGGTAAGATCGCATGCCAATGCCAGATGCTCTTGAGTACTATGGCCCATAGTCGCTCCTGTGAGAAAAAATTGTGCGGAAGGTCCGCGGGCGGATGTGGAATCCGGCCGTTGGAGTCGCATCATACTCCGCGCGCACGAATCGTCAAGCGCGGTGAAACGAACGCAAAAAGAAAAGAGCAGTTTTATGACATGCTCGGGTCGGAGAATTTAACGCCAGGGAATCCCGGCGGTGTATTGCGGCCGCGGTGCGGGGATAGAGAAGGCGAGATTGCCTTCGGCCATACGTCGAAGCCGTAGGAGCTCGCTGCCCCGCGTCCCGATGTCTTTCGGGAAAAGACCCTCGGCTTCCATGATGGCTGAAACCCTGTTGAGGTGCAGGAGCGCCTCTTTCAATAGCGCATCTTTGATCGCTTTCTGTTTCTTCGCCAGCTCTGCACGGCAAATGCACGCCCGCCCCTCTCGCAATTCATGCATGGCGATGATCTCCGCCTCTCGTTTGTCCATTCGTACCTCCTTCGCATTCGCACAAATATCACTAAAACACGTTTTTGTCAATACGAGTGGACAAAAAAAAGCAAAGAGCCGTCTAAGACGGCTCTGGTTGAGGTTGGTTGGTGAGAATGTGATCCTCGAGAGACCACGGCGGCCAGGAGGTCACGCGGACGCGGACGAAATCCTTGGTAAGGGACACCGCATGATGCACGAGGCCGGGCATGATCGTTACCTGATCGCCTTTGATCATCTCGGAAAAATTCCCGTTAACACAAATGAGAAGCTTCCACTCCTCTATGACGTATTGCTCCTTCATCCGGCGGTGCAGATGGGGTTCC